>DATDRD010000182.1:0-2795 GCA_035291925.1 Anaerolineales bacterium | reverse complement strand
GCCGTTCTGGACGCTCTGGCTTGGTATTGACTTGCTCCGCAAGCCAGTACAAATCGATTGAACCTTACTGAGAGGATGGCTAAAGATGAGTGAAACCACCAGACCAATCAAAGCTCTTGGCGAAGTTGTCCTGCGGGTCAGGGACCTGGATACCATGCAGGAATTCTATGAAAAGGCTGTCGGCCTCGAACTGCTCGAACGAGATGAGAACATAATGGTCTTCTTTCGGATAGCACCTGATTATGAAGGTCATACGCAGAGCTTGGCTTTGTTCGATCAGTCAGGCGAGGCTGACCATCGATCGCGCCGCTATACCGGAGTGGACACTGAAAAAAGCACGCTTCATCACATCGCCTTTACCATTTCAGCGTCAGATCACGAGACAGAGAAGCAACGACTGCAAAATCTTGGTTTGGATGTGGAAACGGTTGAACACGCTTGGCAGCATTATCGGTCGCTCTATATAACTGACCCGGAGGGGAATGTAGTGGAGTTTGTTTGTTACGATGCGAGCGTGCAGTAGCTGGAGACATTTACTTGACTCCGCAAAATGAGAACTGTTTTATTTGCAACGTGCGCTTAACACGGCCCGACAACTGACGCCAAATCGTTGGAAGTCCTGATAGCCACTATATCGCAAGGTTCAAGAAATGGAGTATGGCTTATGACTAATTCTTTGAAATGGCTCGTGCTGGCATCGCTCACTAACCTGGTCGGCAACAGCCTGGGAACGATGCTTGCCCTGCAATACAACCTGACAGGAGATTTCGGCGGCTGGCTTAATGGTCAGGATGTGCTCCGAGACTTCCTGACCTTCAAAGGAACTGCACTATCGGCTCCTTTACCTTTCATGTTGATTCAGCTAGGGTTGACCATACTTGCCCTGCGACCCGGCAGGTCAGGCAGGATCGGCGTGGGTGGACTGCTCTTCGTGGGCGCGTTCTACACCATTGCCCAGTTGGGTGAACCGATTGTGTTGCGAGTATGGAGTCCGAGTGGATTTGATCCTGCCCAGGCCAGTGTCTTGTTTGTGAATGTCGCCTCTGCTATCGCCATGTTTGTATTTGGTATTCGGGCGTGGAGAACAATGCGGGCACCCGCACCCCTCACAGGTTAGCTCTGTCGTTAGGCGCACGACCAGTCAGCAGAAAGGGCAAACCCTCCTGCTGTTATGCTATTCACCCGCGACCAACCGACCCGTGAAACTTCCCGACGGATCGGGAATCCGTCTGATGACACGGGAACAGCGCGCGTGCTATGCTGTGTATGCGAATCGAAGTCATAGAAGAAAGGAGATTGATCATGTCTACACCTGCAACGATCCAACAATCCGCTTCCCCCTCAGCCATCAGGCGTCTGGTGACCCGCCTTCGGGCTGGCTGGCGCATCCTTGTGGCAAATGTGGTTTGGTTTCACATTCGCGGCGGTCTGCAAGTTTGATATCATATCCACTATATCCTTACTCAAGGAGTAAATTGAAAATGTCGTCTGCAAATCCAATGTCCGAGAAGTGGTACGAGAAACATGCGTGGATAATTTTCCTGGTTATGGGAATATTTCAACTGATAACGTCTCTCTGGGTTACCTTTACTGGCGGTGAGGAAGAATGGGCATCACGATTCGAGAGCATCACTGGAACCCAGTGGAACGCATTAGCAGCCTCCAACCCGCGTATCTTCAACTTCATCAGCCTGGTCAGCACGGAGAACGGGGTTACACAGTTGACCTTGGCTATTCTAATCATTGCCATTTCTCTGAATAGCTACAGAAAAGGTGAAAAGTGGGCCTGGTATCTCTTTGGGTTGTTACCCGTCACCTCTATCGTTTATCTGACGGTGAACGAGCTCTACGGGGTGAGTATCGTAGGGTATACCGCCCCCTTTCTCGTACTATACTTACTCGGACTGTTGTTGCCCTACAGGAAGTTCTTTCCGAAAAAGCAAACCAAACCTCCGATGTAAGAAAGGGTGACTTTGCCAAACATGCAGCTGGCGGACAGCCGCGCTCTGCGATTACATCACGCTCACATTCCAAACACCAAGCGGGCTAACACCGGCTTGCAGGCGACGGGGCTTCCGCCATCCGCTCGTGCTGGCAGGGAAAAAAGAATAGGACAACTTCCCGACTCAACCGGGACAAACTTCCCGACTAATCGGGAATCCGTCTGATGACACGGGAAAGCCTCGCATGATATGCTGTGAGCGGCTAAAAGTTCTTCCATTGGAATTGCCTTCAATGAAGCGAGAACAGGAAAGACTCAAAAATCTCGGAACAGTACGAAAGGAATATCTGCTATGTCTACCAAAGATCTGTCTCGTTGGAGTGGAATCGCCTGCATCCTGGCAGGCTTGCTTATAGCTCTTACCACTCTGGTTCACCCTTCCAGGGAAACCCCTGAGATCATCCTTGAACAGGAGTTGCGGCTGGTCGCTGGTCACTGGCTCGGCACCTTCTTTTGCGGGTTTCTCCTGCTTGGACTCCCAGGCTTGTACGCCGCTCAATCCGAGCGGGCTGGGCGATTAGGGCTGGTGAGCTTCCTGATGTTGTTCTTTGGCACGCTCTTCTTCGCCGTACACAACAATTCCGGCTTCATTGCTCCGGTGCTGGCTGCGCAGGCGCCAGCTATGCTGGATGCTATTAACACTTATCCACCGGTCATTGCCCTGAACGGGCTATTGGCTGTCGGTTTCTTCCCAGGCTTTATCCTCTTTGGCATCGCCACGCTGCGCGCCCGCGTATTGCCGCGTCAGACCGGCATCTTAATGGCCATAGGATCGCCCCTGCTTCTGGTTGGT
>DATDRD010000181.1:0-6635 GCA_035291925.1 Anaerolineales bacterium | reverse complement strand
AATCTCAAAGGAGTGACTGATGAACAAAGTTAATTGGACTGTGGTCGTTGTTACCGTCATTATCGCCCTGTTCGTCTTGATGTTTGGCGCAAGCCTGCTGGGCAGGTGGGGCTATGGCGGTTGGGGATACGGCGGATGGGGAATGATGGGCCCATGGATGATGGGCGGCATGTTCTTCATGTGGCTGATTCCCGTTGGCTTTCTCGTGTTGACTGTATTTGGCATCGCCTGGCTCGTGAGGACAATTGGCGGCGGAAACAATCCACCCGCCCATGCTCTTACCTGTCCCAACTGCGGACGCGGCGCGCAGGCCGATTGGAAAAACTGTCCCTATTGTGGAGCGGCGTTGGCGAAGTAACCCATTCCGTAAACGATGGCGGGCGCAGAGGTTTCTCTACGCCCGCTTCTTTCTTATTCCACGATCAACTTGCCGCGCAACATACCCATCTGGCATTGAAAGCCATACTCGCCAGATTTTTCGGGCGTGAATTCCAATGTCACCTGTTCACCTTCGGGTAATAAAGCATTTTGATTGAAGTCAGGGAACAGGACTTTTTCGGAACACGCTGAACCTTCCTGGCGCGTGAATGTCAATCGCACGGGGCGGCCTTTCTGCACGACGATCACGTCAGGACTGTAGCCGCCCTTCACGGTGATAGCCACTTCCTGCGCGCCCGACTCGGATACGGCAACGCGCATCTGTGCTTTGGGTGCAAACCAGAAATACCAGGCGATGAGAATGGTCATCACGATGCCTGAAAGAATCACGAAGATTTGTAGATTGGACATATTAATCTCCTTTGACGGCTCGATAAAACGCGATCGGGCCAAAGAATGTGATCACGTGCTCCGCTTCTTTCGCGGACCCTTCGACACTCCCTTCGGTCGCAGGGCGGCGCCTGAAACCTGCTTCCGTTAGCATGGGCACGATCTGCCCGTTGAAGTTGTCCGCCGTGCGCTCGAAATTTTTCATCACGGATGCCTGGACGCGTGTGAGGAGGTTGAAGGGTGGACCAAAGTCCACGATGTGGAATCCGCCCTCGGGGCGAAGGACGCGGTGCACTTCCTGAAATGCCCGCGCCTTGTCCGCGCTGGTCAGGTGATGAGTCACAAAACTGCTCAAGACGGCGTCAAACGATTGATCGGGATAAGGCATGTCATAGGCGAGAGCGCGATCCCATTGAATATCTGCGTGCGCGCTTTCAGCTTTTTTTCTGGCGATCATTAGCACTTCTTCATCGCCATCCAAGCCCGTGACTTGCACTTCAGGCATTGACTGTTTGAGCATGATCGCCAATAGGCCTGTGCCGCAACCGAGATCCAGCACATGCTGACCAGGTTGAATATTTGCCTGCTGTATCAAACGACGCCTGAAATTTCCACCGAACGGTTTGGCGAAAAGATCATAGAATGGTGTCAGCCATCGCAATCCGAATGCAGGGACATAGTGAGGATCTTTTTGTGCCATTTCATCACCTCGCACTGAATTTGGGCTTGAATCCGCGCAGACGATTGGCATTGCCGACCACCGTCACAGATGAGAAGGCCATCGCCGCGCCTGCGATGAGCGGACTGAGCAACAAGCCGAAGAAGGGAAAGAGCAATCCCATAGCAATAGGGATACCGAGAACATTGTAGAAAAACGCACCGACCAGGTTTTGGTAAATATTGTTCATTGTGGCGCGGCTGACTTCGATGGCAGTGACCACGCCTTTGAGACTGCCTTTGATGAGCGTAATGTCCGAGGCTTCGATGGCAACGTCCGTGCCTGTGCCGATGGCGAGACCCACGTCCGCTTGTGCGAGCGCAGGCGCGTCGTTGATACCGTCGCCAACCATTGCAACCTTCTTGCCGTCTGCTTGAAGTAGTTGAACATTTTTGGCTTTGTCTTCGGGCAGAACTTCTGCCAGCACACGCGTCACACCAACCTTGCGAGCAATCGCCTCGGCGGTGCGGCGGTTGTCGCCGGTGATCATCACCACTTCGATGCCCAACCCTTGCAGGGCTCTGATCGCTTCGGCGGAATCTTCCTTGACCGTGTCTGCCACTGCGATGATGCCCGCGGCTTTACCATCCAGCGCAATAAACATCGGGGTCTTGCCATCATCGGCAAGCGACTTCGATTTTTCTTCGAGTGAACCGAGCGCGATATTCTCGCGGTTCATCAACTTGAGATTGCCGATCAACACATGTTTATCTTCAACTTTTGCGGAAACACCATGACCAGGAATGGCTTCGAAATCTTTCACTTCCGCTAATTCCAAATTACGCGCCTGTGCGCCTTCCACAATCGCCTGCGCCAGTGGATGTTCACTGACTTTTTCGACAGACGAAGCTAACCTCAACAGCTCATCATCTTTCACTATCGGCTGATCGCCAATTACTATGTCAGTTAATTCAGGCTTACCTTTTGTAATAGTCCCTGTCTTATCCAGCACGACGGTTTGAATGGCGCGCGCAGTTTGCAAGGCTTCGCCAGAGCGGATGAGAATCCCATTCTCAGCGCCTTTGCCAATGCCAACCATCAGGCTCATTGGTGTGGCAAGTCCCAGCGCACAGGGACAGGCAATGATGAGCACCGTCACACTTGTAACGAGCGCATAAACGAGTTGTGGTTGCGGACCGGTCACGAACCATACGACGAAAGTCCACACGGCCAGGATCATCACGAAAGGCACAAAATAACCAGAGATAGTATCGGCAAGTCGTGCAATCGGCGCTTTGGAGTTCTGGGCGTCCTGCACCATCTTGACGATTTGCGCGAGCGCAGTATCTTTGCCAACTTTGGTTGCGCGGAATTTGAATGCGCCCGTTTTGTTCAGTGTCGCGCCGATGACCTCATCGCCCTGTTTCTTTGAAACCGGCAGTGACTCACCCGTCAGCATGGACTCATCCACAGCGGAACTGCCTTCGACAATAACGCCATCCACGGGGATTTTCTCGCCAGGACGGACTTGAATCACATCCCCCACCAACACTTCTTCAACAGGCAGATCCATTTCTTTTCCGTCGCGGACGACGCGGGCGGTCTTGGCTTGCAAGCCAAGCAATTTCTTGATCGCTGAACTGGATTGTCCCTTGGCGCGCAGTTCAAGCGCCTGCCCCAAAACGACCAACGCAATGACTACCGCAACGACATCATAAAAAGGTTCTGATGTCCCTTCAGGGAATACGGATGGAAATAGGATTGCAATCGTCGAATACAACCACGCCGCACCAGTGCCGAGTGCTATCAATGTGTTCATGTTTGCAGAGCGATGTTTGAACGCCGCCCATGCGCCTGTGAAGAAGTCACTGCCTGACCAGAACATGACAGGCAGAGTCAATAACGCGGTCACGCCCCACAACAATCGCAACGAATCCATGCTCAAATCGCGCAGGAAAGGTACGAACTGATAATAAGCCGTTGCCAACACAGGTAGGGAGACTGCGGCTGCAAACCAAAACTTGTTCATCAAGCGGCGATATTCGCGCGCATGAGCCTCTTCCTGTTTGTCCACGGGCGCGTCACTTGTCGCGGGGCGCGGCTTGTAGCCCCACGTTTCAATCGCCGTGTTCAATTGCGAGAGCGTTGTTTTCTGCGGAAGATAATCCACCGTCGCTTCCTGCGTGGCGATGTTGACGGTAGCATTCAAAACGCCTTGTGTGGATTTCAATTCATCTTCGATAAATTTCACACACGAGGCGCAGCGTAAATTCTCGATTCCGATTTTCATTTTTGTCCCGCCGACTTGAAAGCCAATGGATTTGACCGCGCTCACGAGTCGCGATACATCCACCCTCTGCGTGTCATACTGGACCTCAAGCCGGCCTGTCGTTAAATTGACTTTTACCTCGTCCACACCGTCCACGGCGCGCAGAGTTGACTCAAGGTGCGTCGAATGCTCCGTTAACGGCAAGCCGCTCACGGGTAGTTCGATGCGAGTGAGAGTCATTTCGGGATTGAAGCCTGTCGTCGCGGACGTCATCACATAAGGGTGAGGGTCTTTGTCGAATTGATCCACGCAGGATTGAGAGCAAAAATAAAATGTCTGCTCCATGTGTTCGCGCTTGGCGAAAGCGCTTTGGGGTCCGATTTCCATTCCACATACGGGATCGCGTTGAGCCATAGTTACCTACCTTTGAAGTTATGTTCAAAGTGTATGCTGATTTGACGAGGTGTGACAGGGATTTTCAGCCCGCTTCGATATAAGCAAAATGGCCTATTGAAAAATAGGCCGTCTGCAAAGGTTCGAATAAGAATTTCTTATTTCAATGCCGTGCCGCAATAGGGACAATTCTGCCAGTCTGCTTGCACGCCCTTCCCGCAATTGGAGCAGGGACTCTGAGCGGATCGCGGTGTGGAATTACCGACATTTCGCACGAGCCAGGCGATTCCGAGAACTGTCAGCGCAATAAGGCCGACAGGGATCATCCACATGAAGAGCATCCCGACCCATCCAAGCGGGGAGTATCCCCAACCCATCATGCCAGGTCCCATCATACCCCAGCCACGATAGCCCCAGCCGCCCATCATCATGCCTCCTCCAAATAGGAACAGAAGGAGGATGATACCTATAATTCCAACAACCAACCAGTTAACTTTATTCATTTTATATTTCCTTTTATAGAGTCTGTCCACAGTGCGGGCAGTTTTCCCAGTCGTTTTGCACCGTTTGATTGCAATGCGGGCATGTGCGGCTGGCGACAGGTTTCAAAGCATTGACAAGATTATTGCCAGAGACAGTGTAGATCACCAATCCGATCAGTAGTAAGGGGACAATCCACATTAGAAACATAATTCACTCCTTTTTGATGATCCAAGAATATCACGCGTGATTAAAGATTTGGTAAAGACAGAATAAAGAGTCAATGAAGGTTTATGTCAGGATGTTGCTTGGCACAAAAAGCCGAATGGCCCATCCGAAACAGGCCATTCGCAGAGGACAAGTAATTTGAGTGACGGTGACTGTTGTTGAATTTTATGGGAGGTCGTTATCCACGTGGACGTGTATCTTCCCACTGGGCGTCACTGGCTTTACACAGATATGGCCGTCACCATTCTGGTCGGCAGAAGTGCCTACATGACGATGGTGATGGTTGTCGTGTTCCATTGCCATTTCCAGCTTGAAGTCTGGCGGACAACCGCCTGCGGGTGAACCCGCTGCAAACACAGTTGGGACAGCGAATTGAGAAAGAAGTATCACCAGTAAAAGTGCAAACACGAGTTTCCTGAACATCGGTTTCCTTTGGAGTTTATTGCTCATATTTTACAGATGCGCGTGGTGTTGCACATCAGCTATACTGCCTATATCAAATAGGCAATTTTCAGAGGAAAAGAGAGTCTAGTGTTAATGCTCGTGCTCTTTACCGAGATACTTCTCGGGTTCCTTGTCGAAGGATTTCTTGCACCCGAGCGAGCAGAAATAATAGGTCTGTGCTTTATACTCGGATGTGCCAGCGGCGGTCGCGGGATCAATGTCCATTCCGCAGACGGGATCATGTACTGTGGTTGTCATAATTGCTCCTTTTGTGGATTTGATTGTCAATTGTCACATTAAACAGACTTTCCTGACTAGAGCCGTATTACCCAAATGATATAAGCAATTTTGCCTATATTTATTTCTCAAGCGGATAGCCTGCTTGTTCCCAATCTACCATGCCGCCAGTGAGATTCCAGATATTGGTATATCCAAGCGAAACAAGTTCCTCCGCCGCAATCGCGCTCATTCGTCCACTGCGGCAATACAAAACGATTTTCGCGTTTTTATCGGCGGGCAGTTGCGAGAGATTCTCAGGCGCGCTGATTTGGTCATACGGAATCGACAAGTCTGTGTCGGTAATATCCCCTTCAAACGGAATGTGGACATTGACGAAGACGAAGTCCTTGTTATTCAACATGGCGTTCAATTCGTCTGCATTGACGTTTGTATATACGCCATCATCTGCATTAACCTCTTTGCCAACGACATCAACAGACTGCCTCTGACATGCGATTAGAACAAGCACAAAAGCAGCCATCAGAAAGAAAATGCGTTTCATAGTGGTCTCCTTTTCCAGGTAATTGGATTTCATTGCATTTTTATGATTGGATGCTCCGCAACAGATCAACTGCCCTTGAGAATTTCACGAATATGATTTACCAACAGCTCGTTCAGCGGAACAGCAAAACCAGTATTCTCGCCTTCTGAAAAAGGTGTGGAAATATACCAACGCTTCTGCCCTGACGGATCAATGATATAGGTTCCAGGGGTGTGCAATATTCCTTCGCCTTGCGAGTCATGCGACGGTTGAACCGCGATACCATAGTTCTGCCAAACTTGCTCAAGTTCGGCAGGACTTCCTGTCAGGAAATGCCAGGTTGGAATTTCGTCAAGCCGCCAGGCTTGTGTGATTTGATAGACGTCAGCAACCTGATTGGCTTCAACATTTACGTTGACTCCCATGAAGACGACCTGCCCAGATTCATCTGAATTCAATTGCTGATATGCCTGCCGAAAATGAAAAGCCGTTAATGGACACGTATCTGTGCATTTCGAATCCATGAAAGTAAGGACGATCACCTTGCCGCGAGAGTCGGATAATTGAATGACCGAACCATGCTGATCTGTTAGTTGGAAATCTGGAGCCTCGCCCGTGAGCTCAGTCCCTTCATA
>DATDRD010000180.1:0-6908 GCA_035291925.1 Anaerolineales bacterium | reverse complement strand
GTGACGCCGCCTGTGCAGCCCGATGTCCGCCTCCATGATTGGGGTTGTTCCACACTTCGGTTCAGCCACACATCCACGTTATCGCCATGCTCACAGAGGCGCACGTCTTCCACTTCATCCATGCTCTCTATGATGCCTTCGTTGTACAGAAATCCCACTGACATAGCTTCCAGATTGACGGGTGTACACATGAACGTCAGCCACACTTCGCCGTTGACTGTCAGCGAGACAGGAGTCTCAACGATGGTCTCGGCATCGTGTGATTCCCATTTCCTGAATTCATATCTTTCATAATGGATCGCTTTTTGAGGGGTAATCATTCTTACTCCTACCGGTAAAGTCTCTGTCATTGCGAGGAGGGCGTAGCCCGACGAAGCAATCCCCTGCTGTGGGAGGAGATTGCTTCGCTCTCTGCGTTTGCTCGCAATGACGGATGTTAATTTTATATCTTATCCCAATTTTCGGGTAATTTGGCGGCGACGGCGACCAACTGGGGTTGGGAAGCCAATTCAGCCATGACTCATCGTACGGATATTGGCGCTTTTCAAGCTTATCAAAGATTTCTTTGACTGCCTCATCGATCTCCAGAGTCCACTCTGGGAAAATGATATTGGGCTCATGCTTGTACACAATTGGCTCACTCTCAAAATGTGCGACGGAATCATGGATATCCGTCCCGCGATCGCCTGAGATGAAAACGTGGCATCAGGCTTTTTGGAAATATGCTGGATGTGGATGTGATAGCCGCCATGCTCACGGAAGCACTGCAAGATCATGTAAGCCTTCTGCGCGGCTTCCAGCGGGCTCACAAGTGGATATTTCCCGCCGGGGAAATAATCGTTCTGGATGTCAATAATTAACAATGCTGTCTTCATGGTGATGTCTCCGGAATTCCTCAAATCAATACATAAAGTATAGCCGATGTTAGGGCAATCCAAGAGCAGCCGGGGAAAAACCCAAAGGATATGACATGTTGGTTATCAATAACACTATTTCACGTAAAGCTGGGTGAGTAGAATAAGTTTGGATAATATGAAGCAGAATTCGAAAAGATCTTGCGGACGAATGACATTACTCCTTATATTGGGCCTGACAGGGCTTTGTGTGTTTCTGTCCATCGTCTCTGCGCTGAGCAACCGCAATCTGCCTGAAGCAGGAAACTCAGACCGTCTTTCTCCCTTGGATGAGGCCCGGCTCATGGAGGCTCTTCGCCTCAAATCAACCCTGGGGGAGAAGGTCTGGCCAGATTGGGGCATGACCGAAATGCCGGTGATCATCTGGAACAAGGGTTATGAATTTCTAGCTGAATATCCGGGTGAGCCACCCGCAGATTGGACTGTTATTTCAGATGCTGACGTGCAGGGCAAGTCCTATTACCGCCGCCCCGTGGACGATCCTCAGAATTTTGCCGTTCCAGTTGGAGATGGATGGGTCGCCAGCATAGCGACGAAATCTGCAACAGACGAATTCCTGATCAATTCCTTCAAAGATCTCTTCCCACCGCCGATCAAACAAATCTTTCCATATCGCATATTGATCCAACCCAGCGAAACGCAGATCGGCGCCCTGCTCCATGAGACATTTCATGTTTACCAGATCAAGGTTTCGCCGAACAGACTGAAGGCAGCAGAGGCCGCGCACAAATCGGGGGACCAATACAAATCCGTTGCAGAGGGATTTCAATCGGAATGGCAGGAGGAAAGCGGCTTGCTGGCAGAAGCGCTCCAGGCAGAATCCAAAGCCGGGAAAATTGAACTGGTAAAGGAATTCCTTGCTATCCGTGATGCAAGGCGCAAAGACCATGGTCTCAGCGAAGAATTATCGGATTACGAGCGCTGGCTGGAATGGGAAGAAGGCGTTGCAAAATATATCGAAGTAGCGATCCTGAAGAAAGCGTTTGAAACCAGGACATACCAACCACTGTCCGAAATACGAGCTGATCCGGATTTCGATTCCTATCAAAAATTCAATCAACGCTGGAGTCAGGAAATGATCCAGTTGCGTTATCAGACGACCTCAGGCGAGTCACAATTCTATATGACCGGCATGGCGCAGGCATTTCTACTCGATGACTTGATGCCAGACTGGAAAGATAAATATTGGGAGGATGGAGTCTTTTTGGAAGATTTGCTGCTTCAGGTCTTGATAACAGATTAAACAACAGGCCGATTTACAATTCCCTACTTCCTCCCAAAATCAGCCGGGATTTCACCCCACAATTCCGTATCCCATTTCAAGACCGTATCATCGAGCAACTCATTTTCAGCCAGCCAATTCTCCGCACTACGGATCATGACGAAGATCGGCGCGTTGCGAGCGGTGTGCTTGAGCCTCGTCCCGCATTGGCCCGTATATACCCATGAGACGGCATTTTCGGAATCAGAATAAACCGGCAACTGGGCTTCATTTTTTATCATCCATGTGAGTGCGTGCACGATCGCCAGAAACTCGCCGACATTATTGGTGCCATCCGGGAATGGTCCCACGCGAAAGACCTCATCCGCTGATTCGGTATACACGCCGCGATATTCCAATTTTCCGGGCGACCCGCTGCAAGCCGCGTCCACACAAATGGATGGGAGGACCGGCTGGATGCTCGCTTCCTTCCACTTTCCCAGGGAAGAGGGCTTGCCTTTATACGCTTCATATCCGGACCGAAAAGCTGATTCCGCTTCTTTCAGTGTTCCAAACGCCTTAAATTCCGCGCCAAGAAATCCCTTCACCTGTTTTTCACATTCCGCCCATGAAGTGAAGATGCCTTTCTTGCGTCCCTTCCACACGACGTAATATTTGTGCTTTGACATTGTCGAAAATCAACCGAAAACAAAAGCGATTATTCTTCTTGCGCTTCCCAGCCTGCTTCCTCGACCGCCATGAAAATATCCGTTGCAGAAATCAGGCCGATTAGCGCACCATTTTCATCGGCAATCGGCAGGTGATGGATGTGATGCTCCTGCATCACCTGCGAACATTCCATAAGTGTCCAATCCGGGTCCCCTGTGATGATGGGGCCAGACATGATCTCGCGCACCGTCATCTCGGCGGGGTTGCGGCCCGCCGCCACGATTTTGTCGCGAATATCAGTTGCGGTAACAATGCCATACGTCGGATTCTTTTCTGAAATCGCAACCACCACGCTGTGGATCTTGCGACGGCGCATGAGAGTAAGCGCGTATTTCACATTTGAATCAGGATCGACAACGACAACAGGTTTGGACATCCAATCACGCACGGTATGGGACATATTTTCCTCCAACTACGAATAAGGCTTCCGCGCTTAGCGGCGCTGGTCGAGTAGAGCGAGTGTTCTTCTCGCTCATATCGAGACCAAGCGGAGACCACATTTGCACCTGGCGCACACTTGCCCCGAACGCAAGTGCCGGGGAGTGCAGGTGAGCGCGAGGCTAACCTTATTTTACAACCAATTCCACCGAATCCATGGCGAACAGGGAACCGTCTGCCGCGTTGATATCCTGCACTTCAACTCGTACGACAGCACCGGACAAAATATTCCCCAGCGCGATGACAACGTCAAACGTGCCGGGTGCGCCTGGGTTGGGCGCAGAGACACTGATCGCGCCGCGCGAAAGTTCCACACCGCCAACATCTTCAATGCTATAGGTTAGATTATTTTCAAATGGCGCAATGGCGGCACTGCCTTTGATCTGGACGGAACTGAACACTTCCGCGCCATTGGCGGGAGATCCAATTGTAATCGTACGCGGCCTGCCATCCGGAGTGAACGTCGTATAATCGGTCATATCCAATTGACCGCCTTCGGCAAGACGATAATGCCGTGTCGTCCTCAATGTGGGGCAGCACATGGGTTCTTCAGGTCCATGAATGGTTGCATCCAGAAAGATCTCATTGTTCGCGATCGAAAGCGCGTTCAACTCCGCTCTATCATCCACGATTGTAGATGTTTGAAACACGGTCGTTCCAGGCCGATCTGCATACACCGCAAGAAAGACAAAGGCGCCTGTACCACCATAGTTCTCCGAAATTAACGCAACAACCTCATCCACGCCATCTGCATTCAAATCGCCAGCTGCAACAAAGTCGGTAACGTGCACCGAGATAAAATCAGCGCTTCCCGGAGTACCCTGCTCAAACTGTCCGTCAATTAATTGCACAACCTGCAAAGAGTCGGGTATGCCAAGTTGATATTGCGCGTTGCGCATCCGTGCAACGTAATCAGGCGCGGGGGATGGTGTTTGAGGGGCCTGAGCTGCCCCGAAGGGGGTAACGGGAACCGGCGACTGCTGAGTTTGATCGATAGGTGTTGGCGGGGGTGTAGCAGGCCTACACCCGCTCAAGAAAATCGCCACCAAAAAGATTACGGAATAACGGGAAACCATGTCGCGCCTCCGTCAGTTGTTCGATAAAGTGAATGACGATTTGCCGGATCCAGGCTGATGACCCAACCGCTGGATACATTGGCAAAATCCATGTCGGGGAAGGATTCGCCGAAGCGGATATCGGGCGGGATAATACTCCATGTGCGCGCCGCATCGCGCGTGACGTAAAACTGCTCACCGTTATAAATGACCACTTCATCCGCCGAAAGGAAATCTGACGAGCCGCCATTCGGGATCAATGAGGGCGTGAGCGTCCAGGTGTCCCCGGCATCGTGTGTAACATAGATCGCGGTTTGGGTTGAATCGCCGGCCATGTGGGCAGCCAGGAATCCATCCCTGCGTGTGACAAATCGCATCTGGTCTGCATCTATGCTCAACTCAGAATTCTCCGTGCCACGAGGCAGCTCCACACTTACCTGCGACCAGCTGCCGCCGCCATCATCCGTCCGATAAAGATACAAGGTGCCAGGGGCATAGATCAGACCACCCACCCACGCAGTCTGCATATTGAGCGGTATGATGCCAGTTTTGAGTCCGCCAAGAGGCAGCGAGTCGCCTGCCTCCGGGTGATTAGGATCGTTTATGTATTTCAGATCCCAGTTCGCGCCGCCATTTGTGGTTTGATAAATAGCAACTGCGTTCGAGCCGGCGCCGACTCCAAGATCGGCAAGCATCCAGCCGTTGTCCTCATCGAGAAAACTGATCTCTCCGTCGCTAAACGGAGTGACGAATGTCCTCCACGTAAGCCCGCCATCAGTTGTGCGGGAAAGAAAACCGCTGTTCGGAAAATTCTCAAAATCAGGCTTTTGCACCCATGCATGATCCTGATCCAGGAAAAATATCTCAACGCTATAACCTGTCTCGGTCATATCAGTCGGCGTGACGTCATACCAGGTGACGCCGCCATCATTCGTGCGGGCAATTTGCGCCTCGGTCACACCCCAGCCTTCGAGTTCGTTGAGGAATAGAATCTCAACAAGCGCCGGAGCTTCGATCAGCGGCGCGTCGATCCCGGCTGGTGATGGCGTATCGGGATACGGCGTGGGCGGAAGTTCTGCAGATGGTGGGATCGATTGTGGAGAGGAAGTTGGTGATGTACTGGATGTGCTACAGGCAGTTATTAATGCAAGAACGAACAAGACAGATAAGATTCGTTTCACTAATCACCTTGTAAAAGCCTGTCAAACGTTGGAAGTCAGCCAATAAACTCGACAATCGTCGCTTCACCCTGACCAACACCAACGCAGAGAGTTGCCAGTCCATATTTCACATCCCGGCGCAAACGCATCTCATGGACGAGCGTCGTCATCAGCCGCGCGCCGGAGCAACCGAGCGGATGTCCAATTGCAATTGCACCGCCGTTCACGTTGACAATCTCAGGGTCAAGATCCAAATCTTCCATTACAGCGAGAGACTGCACCGCAAACGCTTCGTTGAGTTCGACCAGTCCGATATCTTTCATCTGCAAGCCTGCGCGCTGTAAGGCTTTCCTCGTGGCAGGCACAGGCCCATAGCCCATCACGCGCGGCGGCACGCCGGCCGAAGCCGAAGCAACGATGCGCGCCAAAGGCTTAAGGTTCAATTCTTCGGCTGTCGCTTCACTCATTACGAGCAAAGCCGCTGCGCCGTCGTTTAATCCAGACGAATTTCCCGCCGTCACCGTTCCACCTTCCTTGGCGAAGGCTGGTTTGAGTTTCGCAAGTGATTCCATGCTCGTATCACGCCGCGGGCGTTCGTCGGTATCGACGATCTTCGGATCACCTTTTTTCCCCGAAGGGGGTATGCAAACAGGCAGGATCTCTTCCTTGAACCTTCCCGAATCGATCGCAGCAGTGGCACGTTGATGACTCCGCAGTGCGAAGGCATCCTGCTTCTCGCGCGTTATGTGTGGACGTTCCCTGGCGATATTCTCTGCAGTCTCACCCATTGAGTCCGTGCCATACATTTCCTTCATCTTTGGATTCGGATAACGCCAGCCTAATGCTGTGTCCCATGCGGTGAGATTACCAAATGAGAATCCCGCCTCTGCTTTTGGAATGGAATACGGCGCGCGCGACATGGACTCGACTCCGCCTGCGATATACACCTCCCCTTCGCCTGCCTTGATCGCACGCGCGGCCTGGTTGATGGCGTTCAACCCCGACGCGCACAGGCGGTTCACCGTCACACCCGCGACCTCTACGGGAAGCCCGGCCAATAGCGCGGCCATGCGTGCGATGTTACGATTGTCTTCACCTGCCTGATTCGCGCACCCGAAAAAGACTTCTTCGACAAGTGTGGGATCAAGATTAGTGCGTTGAATGATCTCTTTTATGACGAGGGCCGCCAGATCGTCCGGACGAACCGAAGCGAGTACCCCTCCCAGTGCCCCGATTGGGGTGCGAATTGCATCTACAATTACTACATCAGTCATTCATTCCTCTTATGAAAACCTGATAAGATTCTACCACCTCGAAAGGGAGGATGTTTGTATAAGCGAAAAATGACGCATGGCACTATTCGCCGAATGCGCAAAACGACATAATCAGGATGGAAGCATATTGACCTAAT
>DATDRD010000179.1:0-2503 GCA_035291925.1 Anaerolineales bacterium | reverse complement strand
GGCATACGAACCAAACAGAATAATCTTTTGCGGGTTGAACCGCCTGGCGATCTGTTTCGCGAATTTGTGGATTTCAGGTTTTGCAATGATGGTCATAATCCAATTATATCTGAATTAGAGTCGCATAGGTGTGGAATGATTTATGCCATCACCGCGCCTTCCATCTTTAATAGCCATTCCTTTGTGGGTAACCCCTCCCCACCGCCATAGCCGTGGAGCTTGCCGTCCGTGCCGATGACGCGGTGACACGGGATCACCAGCGGCATGGGGTTTGTTGCTTCGGCGCGGCCAATCGCGCGCGAAGCGCTCGGCCTGCCCAATTCAATGGCGAGTTCGTGGTAGGTACGTGTTTCACCATAAGGGATCCTGAATGTTGCCTGCAAGGCTTCTCTTTGAAATGGACGAAATAAAGTCCAATCAATGGGAATTGTGAATGCGCGGCGTCTGCCTTCCAGGTATTCTCCAAGTTCCTTGGCGTATGGAGCAATCCTCCGCCTGTCTGGCTGGATGAGTCGTTTGAGGCGGTTGAGATGGGCATCAAACTCGGACTGAGATTCGGCCCATTCAACGGCGACCAGGCCAAAGTCCGAGGCCGCGAGGCGCAGGTCTCCAAGAGGAGTCCCATTCAATTCACCGACATAAATTGGGGAGTTGGACGATTTCATGAGTTTCCAAAGGCAAATTCTCTTACAGGAGTGTTAGTTGCCCCCTTATAGGGGGCAAACGTAGGGTAATCGTAGGTTCCTCGTCAAGCACGATTGAGTCCCTTATGATAAATTTGGAAAGTAAGGTGATTTCTCTTCTCCTCCTTTCGCAAGAGAGCCGCGGTCGGCGTCCGCGGTTCTCGCACTTAATAGGGTACTGCGCCGATAGTCTAATCATGATTTTGGTTCCAGTCTGTTAATCGGGTCGAATTCAGGATCAATGCGTGAAGTAGTAAGGGGACATTGGCATTATAATAATCGCGTTATCTCTTCTTGTGAGGATGCCATGACAGTACAAATAACGATTATCGGTCTCGGACAAATCGGTTCTTCGATTGGGCTGGCTTTGAAGGCGCGGAGTGTGAACGTGCACCTTGTGGGACATGACAAGGATCCACAGGTTGCAAAGGAAGCACAGAAGGCGGGGGCCGTGGATGAGATCAAATATAATCTCCCTGCTTCGGTGAGGGATGCGAAGATCGTGATCCTTGCCCTGCCGTTTGGAGCGATACGCGAGACTCTGGAGGTCATTGCTCCTGATCTGCAGGAGGGGGTATTGGTGCTGGATACGGCTCCCGCGAAGGCGACGGTTGCCGCGTGGGCAAAAGAGTTTCTTCCCCAGGGACGATTTTACGTTGGCCTTACACCGGCCATCAACCCGGAATATTTGCATGGCACAGAATTCGGCGTAAAAGCTGCCCGGGCTGATTTGTTCGAGAAGGCTCTGATGGCGATTCATGCTCCTCAGGGAACGCCGGGCAATGTGTTCGAGCTTGCCACGGAACTGGTGACCTTGCTCGGTTCTTTGCCTTTGTTCATGGATACTGCTGAAGCCGACGGCATTTTTGCGGCATTGCACACCCTTCCACAATTGGCTGCCGCGGCGCTGCTGGATACGACCGTGGACAAGCCTGGCTGGCAGGATGCACGCAAACTTGCCGGGCGCCCGTTTGCGACGGTCACTGCGGGGGTCGCCTATCATGATGATGTTGCCTCCCTGCGCGAATCTGCGATTGAAAATCGGGAGAATGTGGTCCGTTTGCTCAATGCCTATATCTCGTCGCTGATACGCCTGCGCGATGAGATCGACGCGAATGACCGTGATGCCGTTGCCGCCCGCTTGGAAGATTCCCTGCAGGGCCGCATTCGCTGGTTTGACGAACGAAATGCTGCCGAATGGTTGAACAGGGAAGCCCAGAAAATAGACGCGCCGTCGTTTGGAGACCGCGTCAACCAGATGCTCTTCGGTTCGCTCGTGGAGCGTCCGAAACCACGCAAGTGATGACCTGTTACTGCTATATCGTTGAGTGCGCAGATGGGACTTACTACACCGGTTGGACGGTTAACCCTGAGAAACGCGTTACGCTACACAACAAAGGGCATGGCGCACGCTATACAAGGACGCGTTGTCCCGTAACGTTAGTGTATGTCGAGGAGTTGCCAGATCGAAAATCTGCGATGAAGAGGGAAATGGCGATCAAGAGGATGATACGCGGGCGGAAGTTGAAATTGATTGAGGGAAGTGGAATTGTGAAAGGGTAAACCGGTACTCAAGGCGACACGAAGACAATTCTTAATCATAAAACCCTGAAGTTGTTAGAAGTGCCTTCAGGGTTTCTGTGTACTTGTTGCCTGTCTACCTGTATACTTTATTACTTCGTAAACAACGGCAAATGCCCTAATGAAATAATGTGCATCCACTGGGCGCGGTCGCCCTCGGTCAGGATCGCGGCTTCCCGGACAACGCTGGCGCCCGCCTTCTCGAGCACCATGTGCATGCCTTGCAAGGTGGAACCCGT
>DATDRD010000178.1:0-4836 GCA_035291925.1 Anaerolineales bacterium | reverse complement strand
GGCTGTTGAAGCCGAACGAACGGTTCATGAAATAGTTGGGGCTTTTGCTGGAGCAGCCAATGCCGCTGAACTTGATGACGTTCTCAGGTACGATGCTCAGCTCATACATCGCGCTGATGATCTGGTTCGAGATCGAGTTGTGCCCGCATCCCTGGCAGAGTGTGCTCGGGTTTCCGCGGTAATCATTTTTAATAAGACCGGCAAGGTTCACGTTCGTGGGTGTGCCAGCCATGGGGAGTGGTTGAGTCATGAGGGTTTAATCCTTTCGCTCTCTTACTTCTCTTCGCCGGATGTATTGTTTAATGAAGAGGTTGGGGCTTCGACTTTACTCTGAGCCTTGCTGCTGTCGCCGTTATGCATCGCGTTCGGCGTGTGCCTGGCTAAAATGCCTTCGCGCACCCACCTGGCAGATGCCGGCATGCCATCGCCGTATGCCACAGATTTGAAGTGCGGGGCCCTTTGTGGATATTCAATAGTAAGGATCTGGTTCATTTGCCCATCGCGGTTCATCTCAACGACAAAGACCTGATCATACTTCGCGACAAAGTCTGTTACTTCCCGAGTGAAGGGCAACGCGCGGACACGCATGAAATCTGCCTTGATGCCATGCTCGCTCTCAAGCTGGTGAATTGCTTCGAGGATGGCTCCTTCGGTTGAACCGAAACCGATGACGCCGACCGTTGCGCCTTCCGTCTGGTGGAGAACAGGAGCAGGCACGAAATTGCGGGCGGTCTCGTATTTCCTCTTCAAACGATCCATATTTCTCAGGAAGACAGGAGCTTCTTCCGTGTAGCGTGCCTGTTCGTCATGGCCTGTCCCGCGTGTGAAATAGGCGCTCGTCGGATGTTTGTTGCCCGGGACGGTGCGATACGGGATGCCGTCATTGTCTTTGTCGAGATAGCGCGCCCAATTGCCTTTTAGTTCCTCAAGGTCTTTTTCCCAGAGCACTTTGCCTCGATCCATGGGCGTGTTCGGGTATTCAAAGGGTTTGCTCATCCATTGGTTCATACCGATGTCGAGATCGCTCAAGACAAAGACAGGAGTCTGCTGTTGTTCCGCAATATCGAACGCGCGCCAGCCAAACTCGAAGCATTCGGCCACATCACCGGGCAAGAGAATGATCGAATGGGAGTCGCCGTGGCCGATAAAGTTGACGAAGGTCAGATCGGCTTGCGAGGTGCGTGTGGGCAGGCCTGTGCTCGGACCAATGCGCTGCACATCCCAAACGACCACAGGTACCTCCGCATAATATGCCAGCCCTGCGAATTCCGTCATCAGGCTCAAGCCAGGCCCGGAGGTGGAGGTCATCGAGCGCAGTCCGCTCCAGCCTGCCCCAATTGCCATGCCGATCGCGGCGAGCTCATCTTCCGCCTGGAGGACTGCATAAGTATGTTTCCCATCTTCACGTTTTCGAAGAACGGGCAGGTAATCGTTCAGTGCCTCGGCGAGCGAGGAGGCAGGCGTGATCGGATACCACGCGGCAAATTGAACGCCGCCAAAAATCGAACCAATTGCCGCGGCGGTGTTGCCGTCTGCCATGATCAGGCCCTCGGTTTTGTTCATTGGCTCCAGATAGAACGGATCCTTCTTTTTGAGATTTGCCTTTGCCCATTCCGCGCCCGCTTTGACCGCAGTGAAGTTCATGTCAATCGGTTTTTGTTTTCCTTTGAAGTGGAAACTCAACGCGGCAAGGATTGTTTCAAGATCGATGCCTATCATTTGTGCGAGCACGCCCACATAGACCATGTTGCCGACCAGATCACGAAAATCATTGGGTATGGTGGGGTCCCCGCGCACGATCTGTTTGACGGGCATCGGGTATACGGCAATATCTGCGCGCGTGATGGGCTGTTTGATATCGTCGGCGTAGAAAAAGGCCCCGCCAACGGCAACAGACGCCAGGTCCCGCGCGAACGAATCGGGGTTCATTGCGACCACGATCTCCTGGTCTTCCCGTCTCGCTGTGAAACCATCCTTGTTGGCACGGATCGTGTACCAGGTGGGCAGGCCCTGAATGTTCGACGGGAAGAGATTCTTTCCCGAAACCGGGATGCCCATCTTGAAGATGGCGCGCAGGATGGTGGTGTTGGCTGTGGAACTGCCTGAGCCGTTCTTTGTGCCAACGATGACGGAAAAATCATTAACTACTTTGTTCATGAGACTCCTCATTGTCGTTATGTCATTGCGAGCCTGGGTTTCGATACGGCGGCGCTGGTCGAGTAGTCAGAAGGATGTATCGAGGCCCGCCGCCTACTCAACCATGGGCTTCTCACAATGACATGGTGTTTACGGTCTGTGATGCAAAAGGTCGGTATGTTTGACGAGCGCCTCATACCCGGCCTCAAAATCGCCATTACAAATTCCTTCGACCATCTGTTCGTGATACTGCCAGACTTCCTGTAGATAGTCATACCCGCCCGCGAATACGTTCAAACCCACGGACTCATATGCATCCCAGTACGCTTCAAGGATGCCCGTGACGAACGGGTTCTCGAGACGGCTGTAGACCAGCAGATGTAAATTGCGATGTTCTTCATGTGGGACCTGTATCTGTGCGCGGCGCAGTTTCTCCCAGGCGCGGGCAACGATGGCTCGCAGTTCTGCCTTATCCCCGCCGGTAAGCTTCTCGACCGCTTCATACCAGAATGCAAATTCAACGTGATTACGCAGTTCCGAATATTTTCGGAAGTGCTCATCGTTGAGCGCGAGGGCATAGCGCAGACTCTGCCGGACGGCAGGCGTGAACGAATAGGTACGGCGCCTCGTTCCCAGCCGCGGCCTGACCTCCACCAAACCAAGCGCGCGCGCCACCTCCAGTTGTTCCCGCAGAGAGGCAACGCTCAGGCCCAACTCCCGACTCAAATCGCTCAGGGAGGGGAGTTTGTTCTCGGCCTCTTCATGTACGGCGAGGTATCGAAGGAACTCAGAAATATCTGGGGAAACGCGTTCTCGAAGTATCATAAGTATGATTAATCAGATTAATAGATTTTATAACTATCTTCCCCAAAAGTCAATGTGTCAAACATTACATTTTGGTTGTGGATTGCCCCCTCCGTCACTTCGTGACACCTCCCCCAAATACGACAAATTGAAAGTTGAATCGGTAATATTGATCAGACAATGAGAATACAAACACCAGTGTCGGATTTGGGGGAGGCCGGGTGGGGGTCGGGTCACATCCCCGGCAGGGACATCTCGTGCCTGAGCGTCGACTCGAGCCCCTGGCGCAGTGTACGCGGGTTGTAGCCGAGGAAGCGTCTGGCTTTGCGGTTATCGCCCCAGTAGGTGACGCCTGCGAGGACGCGCATTCCTTCGGAGGTGTAGATTTCAGGGAGAAAGGAGTCGAAGGGTTGCACAAGAAACGACAGGGCTTTGAATATTTGATATGGGATAGCCGTGGGAGCGCGTTGGCCGGTGATATGGCTGGCAATCTGAAAGGTGTTCTGAACCGTGGACGGTTCCCCGGCGATGACGTAGGTTTCCCCAGGCAATCCCTTTTCCATCGCCAAAATGTGGCCGTGTGCAGTGTCGTCCACATGTGCAAAGCAGTAGGCATGTTTGGTGGGGATGATGGGAAGCCTGCCTTGCAGGAAGGCGATGAAGTTGCGCCGCAAAGCGGATGTGTCGCCCGGGCCGTAGATCAGACCGGGCATCACGATGATGAGCGGCAGTCCTTCGCTGATGAAATGACCTGCGATATCGTGCGCGAGGGCCTTGGTGCGGTCATATTCGCTGATGTGTTTGCCCGTGAAGTGATAGGACTCGTCCATGAGCTGGCCGTGTGTATCGGAGTTGACGGCCAGCGTGCTGGTATAGATGCCTCTGGGGATGCGCAGTTCCTTCATCAGTTCGAGCACATTGCGCGTACCCTGCACATTGACCTTTTCGCCGTTGCTTTTGTCGCGCCCGCCGATCTTGTACCAGCCCGCCACGTGATAGATCCCGTCAACGCCCTGCATGGGTTCGCGCATGGATTCTTTATCGGTCACGTCGCCCGCGAATAATTGCACGCCCAGGCTTTGCAGGTCACTTGCCTTTTCGGGATTGCGCACCGAGGCATGGACCTCATGTCCCGCAGCGCGTAACTGACGTGCGATTGTGCTGCCAACGAAGCCCGTGGCTCCTGTTAGGAAATATTTCATGATCGTTTCTCTGGTGGTTTATTTTGTTTGACGCTGGGCGATGATGATGTATTTGTAGGATAGCCTCGGCATTTTGTTCGGATCAGGCGCATGGAATTGGGTATTGGGATATTGTTTGGTGTACGCGTCGTACTCTTCTTCCGCCCGTTTGTACCATTTTTCAATTCGCGTCTGCCTTTCTTCTTCCGAAGTTACATCCTGAGCTTTTAACACTTTGAAGTAGCCATGTTCTTCAAGGGCTTGCATGGCTTCGTCCATGCTGTAGGTCCAGGCCCACATCCACTGGTTGATGTCAATGTGATACGGATCTCCACGCCAGCCGGGGTGCAGGTCGTAGGCGTGCAGGAATAGTAAACCGTTCGGTTTGAGCGCGTGATATAGACGGTATATACTGTGGGACAGGTCGATCGGGTCAAGATACAACATGGAGGACAGCGAACACGCGCCGTCGAATTCGGCTTCGTAAGTCATTTCGCTTGCCAGTTGATTGACGAACGGAACATTTGGGAAATTTTCACGCGCGCGTTCCAGCATTTTAGGGGAAAGATCTGCGCCTGTGACGCGGTATTCTTTTTCGAGCAGGCGCGCAATGACCGGCTTGCCGTGTCCGCATCCGATGTCGAGGATATGTCCACCTGCCGGGATGTCGTTGAGCCACGAGTCGAAGTTTTCCGTCAGCAGTGATTCGGAGAAA
>DATDRD010000177.1:0-5731 GCA_035291925.1 Anaerolineales bacterium | reverse complement strand
GGGACGAGTCTGAAGCAAGAGGTCCGGGTACCTGTTATGAAGGGGGTCATCCACATATTTTTCGTATGCCGTATGGTCTTTAAACCGCTTTGCCCATTCGATTCCATCCCGTAACTGCGGATTTACCAGAATCTCAAGTGCTTCCTGGAGCCCAAACAAATCTTTGACGACCCCACGGGGAATAAGACTTCGTAAATAAGCGAAAGCTTCATCGGAAGGTCCGAACCAGGCCAGTAACCCACCTGGCGCCAGAAAAATGATCTTGTCTGATACCCCCGCGCTTCTGGAGCGCGCATTGACCTGGATAATCGTGAGACCCTGGCGAGATAATTCACGCATCAGGATGGTGATTTGTACCTCTTCAAAGGGGCTGAGCGGCTCAGCTGATTCGTCAAGGAGGAGTAGCTTTGGATAACCCATTAGCTCGACCGCAATGCTCAACCTGCGTTTCTCAACCTCGCTCAGCAACCCAACCCGCCGGTCTGTCACGTGTGTCAGGTCTATGGCCTCCAGTAAGGTCAGCACCCTCTGCTTACGATCATGAGAAGAAACTCTGCGCGGCAAGCGCAACCTGGCTGCGTCTTGCAGAATTTCTGCCACGGTGAGGTTTTGTTGCAGAGCAAATTCAGCGGGCACAAAACCGATCGTCGAACGGAACGCCTTCAGGTTTGCATAAAGATCAATCCCATCGATAAGTATCTCGCCACTTGCTGGTGCCATGAGACCAGCAAGGCTTTGTAAGAGGGTGGATTTTCCCGAACGACTCAGGCCCGTTAACGCAACCAGTTCACCCGGCTCGATATGGAAGGATATATCCGAAAGTAAGCCCACTCCAGCACGCGTGCGGATCGTTAGCCCCTTGGCCTGGAGCAAGACTGCCGTGGTCCCAGGAGCTTTTTCGCCATCATTTTGAGCAGGATCAGTCATAATGATCTTATTTCCTTACTATCACATCTGTGCCTATTGTCGTCATTTTCAGCATGGTAGCAGCGTATTCGTCCGTTTCGCATCATCCAGCTTTTGAATAAAAATACGGTCTCAGTTCCACTGTGGAGGTGAAACTAAACGAGTTGCGTGGGAACCCGCTCGTTTTTTGAAGCAAGTACTGACAAAGTAAGATTGGCGGCTGCGGCAGCCCCATCTAAATTGGGGAGGTCGTTCGGGTTGCTTTCGATAGGATGCCTGAGATGATCAGAAATGCGTTGAGCAAGGTTATCTGGTGTAAGCTCATCCGGATCGATCATATCCACCCAATGTCTATCGGCAAACAACCTGGCACGTGTTCGCTGCTCCGCGCTTGGACCGGCGCGAGGGATTAGAATAGCCGACTTTTTCATGCGCAGTATTTCAACGCTTGTGTTGTAGCCTGCCATGGCGATCACCAGATCAGCCGCAGAAATATAACTGAGCGAATCATTTACAGATTCCATCATATGGATGGGGAGTTGTGTGGCTCGGCGGCTTAAATCGGCAATTAATTCAGCCGCCATGAAAGGTCCGGTAATCACTGCTAAAATACATTGCTGGTCTTCCAGAACCTTTGGCAGCGCATCGATAAGAGCGCTCATCATTGGGTAAGCATCTGCGCCACCACCTGCCATTACCACGATCAGTCGAGCATCGATGGATTCATTTGCCAGGTAGCGGGCGCGAATTTTATGGGCATTGCTTTCATTGTCGAGGTTGGTTACGTAACCGCAATAAAACACTTTCCCGGCATCACCCTCAGGAATTTGATATTTTTCGGCAACATCATATACATCCTGCATTCCAAACACCAAAATCCGTGCATAATAGCGGTCGATCACGTCATAGGCCCCTTCTACTTGCCAGCGATTTATGGTTACTTCTGGACTATCGAGAATATCTCGCAATCCCAATACAACCTGGGTATGAATTCTGGAATGCTTAATAGCCTCCAGGGCCGGGAGAAGCTCTCCCATTGCCCCATGTGGCATATGATCCACCAGAAATATATCGGGTGCGTAATTTAGAAGCACATTACTGATTAATTGTTTGCGTAAGTGCAGGATTTCCGGGAAAGACATACTTAGATGAGTTGCCTGCCAATTCCCGGGACTGTCTTTTGCGATGGAAGGAAGCTTTATATAATCATGGTGGGGTGAAATTGGAAAGAACTGGCCTAATTGCGAGTCGGAAAAAGTTAAAATAGAGGCTTCCGAGCGAAGACGGTAGATTTCCCAGGCAATAGAACAAGTACGCTGCATGTGTCCTAGGCCAAATCCATCCTGTGAATAAATAGCAATTCGCAGAGCCTCTGCTTCCCCTGTTTCGATTGTGCTCTCCTCTCTTGAAATGGAAAAAACTTTACCACGATCTATAATATTCGTAAACTGGATGATTATTTCATAAAGCCAGATGTTCCCAAAATAACAGCATGAATTCAAGATTAGCACGTATTACAAGTTTCACGAGTATTTAATTGTATTTTAATAGACCTTATTTGTCAACAATTTGTTACCAAATGTCGCCAAACTTGAAAAGTGAACACTTGGCGTGGTACATGATGAGCCTAAAAGGTTTCATCCTGGGGCACATTCACAAAAAGTTTGGCTCATGTATGAAATAAGTGAATCAGGAGCTCAAATCAACCGATTTTGGCTGACCGATTTACTCTTTCAAGAGTACAGCCGCATCCTTAGTGAGGGAATCACAATTCTTATTGGCGTGTGGCTTGTTAACCATCCCAGTCAATTAGTGCAAGTCGCAGAGGAAACCACCTAGCCCTAATTAACGCTCGAAGCATCCGTAATTCTGGTAAGTGCCACCAAGGTCGTGCTCGCCGATGCTTCTCCGATCATAATTGTCTGGCTGCGCTTTGCAATAGGAGTGATCATTCTGGGAATTGCCGTTGCCATGCGCAGACAATTTGCCCTGCCAAACAAAAACGAATGGGGATATTTTGCCCTGCTTGGTTTTCTTAGGATCACCTTCCATCAATGGCTCCAGTCAAATGGGCTCGTCATATCAGAAGCCAGCACCACGGCCTGAATCGTGGCGACAACACCGGTATTCATGGCATTGCTTTGAAGGTGCATTTTCGTAGCATTTCAAATAAGATCACTCGGAATTCATGTTGTATAATTCTTTCATGCCCGAGTGGATTGGCAAGACAATTGGAAAAGTACGCGTCGACAAGGAGCTCGCAAAAGGGGGAATGGCGGAGGTTTATCTCGGCACGCACCTCACACTGGATCGCCCTGTAGCCATAAAAGTAATGCACAACTACATTGAAGCAGATCCGGACCTGCAATTACGCTTCGAGCGTGAGGCGGTTGCGCTGGCAGACAAGATTCGGAATGGGATCGACACAAACGGCAACGAGAATGTCGAACCGGTCTCTGGCGAGGGTGGGGCCGTCACAGCCTATGAACATGCGTATCACATGGCGGATATGATCATTTTTCCGCGTGCAAATGAGACGATCGCCCCTTAGCTTAACAACTCCTTCAGACTCTTTCCCCCGAGTATCTCTTTCGGGATCTCAGCATCTTTATACACCTCCCACGTCTCTGTATGGATGACGTTCTGTCTCGGCGCGAGTTCCACGAGGGGCCCCAGGCTCTCGAGTTCCACCGCGCGGAAATTGGCGTACACCTCGGAGTTGCATCCATAATCGGGATATTCCTCGTCGCTTCGCACACCGTACCGTTTGAGGAAGACCACATCGTCATGGGCGTAACCCAGCCAGCCGTGTGGATTGAAATATCCAAGCTTCATTGCATGTTTCGTTAAATCGGATTGGATAAGGATAAATTCATCACCCAGCCGCAAACGCGGGTCATCCCAGCGCGTATAGGGCCAGAGTGCAAATTTGCGATTTGGCATCAAGCCATCAGAATCGACATTTCCATATTGCTGGGGAAGAATGGCAACTCCCTGTGTACGCATCATGGTGATCGCCCAGGGAGCCAGCCGGATCGAACTCCGGCCCTGATTCTCAAGTTTGTGTCTGACTATAATGAACGGCTTGCTGGAACTGATTTGAATTGTGATGGTCTTTTGTAAACCACTCGTAAGCTCCCTGCTTCCCACAAGACGGAGGCCCTTTGATACCGGCCTGACAGAGAGTCCGTGAGTGTCCGGGATGTAGGTACGCGATAAAGACTCCGGCGCGTACCAAAAGCGATGTCCGCCCAGATAGCGATACTCCCCCGAGGAGGTGTTTGTTACGGCATCGGGCACTTCGGCAAACAGGTTCTCACCCGTCCATGCGGGGATCAGGCGCACAATGCGCGGCCCGGCCTCCGCCAGACATTCCAGGCGGAAGAATTCATTTTCGAGCACCACGGTTTTGTGGCCGTGAAAATCTCCGAATTTCATAGGTTAATCTTGGCCTCTGATAATAATCCCATAATTTCCATTCAATGTGGCAAAGACACATCGAATATAACATAGTAGCCGGAGAAATCTCAGACCCAAAACTCCCAGTATGGAGTTATCACGAAAGCTGAAAAAGCGATTTGGAGTCCAAAGTCTCCTGACCTTGGAAATATCGAAGTCGGGCCTCCAAGCCTCAAGGAGATGCTCCGCGAAGACTGCCGACTCCCGGTGATATTGTAGTGTGTATAATGAGCTTTGTCTTTCTCCATTCGACAACACGATGAATGAAACAAAACCATTTGACATCGGTTTGGCAATGCGCCTCATCAGAACCGCTGTCCGTCCCTGGCCAAAGGCGGCGCTCTTCGAGCTGGCTGAGGATGGCTTCAAGTCCACGTTTGAACAGCTCGTGGCGTGCATCATTTCGATTCGCACCTATGATGAAGTAACGCTGCCCGTATCAAGAAAACTTTTTGAACGTGCCCGCACCCCTGCAGAAGTCAGTGAACTTACTTATGAGGAATTGGACGCGCTAATCAGCCAAAGTACATTTCATGAACGCAAGGCAAGTCAGATTCTTGAGATCGCGCGCCGGGCGGTGGATGAATTTGATGGAAGACTCCCTTGTGACCGTGAAGTATTTATGTCGTTTAGCGGCGTCGGCCCGAAATGTGCAAATCTGGTGTTGGGAATCGCATGTGGAGAGCCATTCATCAGCGTGGATATTCATGTCCAGCGCGTGACCAATCGCTGGGGCTACGTACGGGCATCGACTCCTGAAAAGACGCTGGTAGCCTTTGAAGCCAAACTCCCGCGTCGCTATTGGATTGAGATCAACCGGCTGCTCGTCCCTTTTGGGAAGCATATTTGCACAGGCAATCTTCCTCACTGTTCCACTTGTCCCGTGCTGGATATGTGCCAGCAGGTCGGCGTGAAGGCGCATCGTTAATTCACGGTATGTCGCTCTGAGGGAGCGTTCTTCTGCGACCGAAGAGTCTCCATTGCAGTCAGAGAGGTTCTTCGCCACTATGCAGCTCAGAATGACATTTCATCACATGTATCAAATTGAAAGGATGTTCCTCATCCCATGCAAACCCACACCGAAAAAATCGCGCGGAAACGCCAGCCCAACTCACGACACTGCTTTATCTGTGGAATGGAAAATCCCATCGGCTTGCACTTACACATTTATGAGACCGCGCCCGGCCAAGTTGAGTCAACGTACATTGCGCCCGATCATTTTCAAGGGTATCCCGGCGTTTTGCACGGAGGCATCGTCGGCGCGATCATTGACGAAATATCGGGTCGCGCACACATGGGCAGTGACCCGCTGAATCCACGCTTCATGTTTACAGCCAAGATGGAAGTGAAATATCGCAGAAATGTG
>DATDRD010000176.1:0-2038 GCA_035291925.1 Anaerolineales bacterium | reverse complement strand
GGCGAAGGTCGCCGCCATACCCGCCGCGATGACAATGCGCACATCCTGCGTCGCCGCGGCAACGCCCAGGATAACTCCGAGAACATTTACCAGCCCATCCTGCCCGCCCAGGATCACGTCCGAGAGCCGCGACTCATGACGGTGCGGATCATGGTGGTCATGCAGACGGACCTGCTCGATCAGTTTGCCTTTTGCAAGTTGATTATTAACATGTGACATGGGACTTATTTCTTTCTATGGATCCATGGAAACCTTAACGGTCCAAAAACACATCAGCCAGCGCCAGCTACCGTTCCCATTCCCCGGTTTGGGAGACAGACTCCATCCGGGAGCGATCAACCAGAACTCCACTGGTGATGACATAACGGGGGGCAGTATGCTCGCGCAGTGCTTCCAAGACATTGGGTGCATTCAATACCACCAGATTAGCGCTCGCCCCGACGATTAGTTGATGATCCTTTACGTTCATCGCCTGTGCCGCATTGAGTGTAATCATGTCGTAGAGAGTCACTAACTCACGATTTTTGGTTATCCAAAGCAGGTGTGCGGCGAGAAACGCCACTTCGAGCATGTTATTGCGCCCGAATGGATAGCAGGCATCAGAGACATCATCCTGGCCAAGGCACACAGTCACGCCCTCTGCCCAAAGTTCTTTCACGCGGGCATGAAGCGGACCCGTGTGCGGGTCGCTCACAACTGCCATCTTTGCCTGCTTGAGCAAAGCGGCGATCTTCTGAAAATAAGGCTGCGGATACAAAGCCAGGGCGCGGGCGTGATGCGCGAGCGCACGTCCGCCTCTGTGTACTCAATCCACGGAATACCAGCGACGACGTCTGAGCCTAATTCCATAGCCTGACGCAATAATTTATCCACCCCAGGCTCGCGTACCCATCCATCCTGTGCGAAGGCGCAGACCTGAATCTGGACAATCCCTCTAAATTCCTCACGGGTGCGGATGAGCGCCTTAACACCTTCGAGACGGGCTTTGCCATCCACATCAGCCAGAGCGCGGATATGTGTGTTGCCATAAATGGCGGCTTGCGCCACCGCTTTGCGGGCATTCCTCATGATCCACGCTTCGTCGTACTTTTCCTTGATCCGCGCTGCCAATTCGATGGTAGTCATGGCTTTTCCCATGCCTTCAGCGTGGTAATCCGTAAGAGCCTCGTCGTCCATCATTTCGCGGGTGTAAACCTTGCGCAGATGCAGATGCGGGTTAACGAAGACTCGGTTACCATATTCCCTTGAGCATCAATCAACATCCCTGCATCTGCAGCCAGATTCTCTTCAAGCGATAAAATTTGCCCGTCAACAATGCCGATATCAACCAGTGATTCTGGATTACCGCGCAATCTCGCTCGCCTGATTAGAATATCAAATTGCTGGGTCATCGCATGGTTTAAGAGGGAACAAACTTGATTGTTCCCTCCTGCTCCATTATATATCTGGTGTTTGATACGGCATGATAGAAAGCTACACACAAGTATAGCCGCACTTCTTATTGTTTCCTATCCAAAAAAATATCTTCCATGGAAAGTTCGTCTTCAACAGGCTCAAGATGTGTGAAGACCGTGACCACGCCTCCCAATACAGCTCTGACCTCGGACTCGAAATCCTCCGCGACATGGTGTGCATCATGGACTGTCCAATCGCCGGGAACGAGCATATGCACAGAGACGAATCTCCGCGCCGCTGCTTCACGAGTAAGCAGTGCATGGAAGCTGACGCCTTTTTCGCGATATTTCCCCATAACTTCTTGAATCAGTTTTTGTTCGCGTTCGGGCAAAGCCGTGTCCATGAGACCGGCAACGGAACGGCGGACAAGTTTCACGCCCGTCCAAATGATATTCAGAGCTACGGCAATCGCAACGAGCGGGTCAAGAATATTCCAGCCGGTGAATCCCGCAATGGCAACGCCGCTGATTACACCAACGGAGGTCCATACATCGGTCATAAGATGCTGAGCGTCCGCTTCAAGGGTGATGGAACTGCGTTTCCTCCCTTCACCCATCAGTCTGCGCGCGACCGTGAAGTTAAT
>DATDRD010000175.1:0-2320 GCA_035291925.1 Anaerolineales bacterium | reverse complement strand
TGCGACCTACACGAGCATCTTCACGCGCAAAGGCGTCGAGCGCGCCATCCGTTACGGCTTCGAACTGGCGCGCGCGCGCTCCGCGGAACGCAAGAAACCGGGACGTTTGACCATGGTGGATAAAGCCAATGCCATCCGTCCGCACGATATTTGGACGCGCACCTTTGCCGAAGTCGGGCAGGAATACGCGGATATCGAACAAGACCACGCCTACGTAGACGCGTGTACGATGTGGATGATCAAAAAGCCTGAGTGGTACGACGTGATCGTGACCACCAACCTGTTCGGCGACATCATCACCGATCTGGGTTCCATGTTGCAGGGCGGGATGGGCATCGCCGCATCGGGTAATTTACATCCGGGCAAAACATCCATGTTTGAGCCGATCCACGGCTCCGCGCCGAAATACGCGGGGAAGAATGTCGCCTGTCCGCTTGGCGCAATCATGGCGGCGAGTATGATGATTGATTATCTCGGCGAGAAAGCCGCGGCAAAGCGCATCGAAGACAGCGTGGCATGTTTGCTCTCAAGCGGCAGGATCCCCTCCACCGACGCGCACAGCGGCATCAGCACAACCCAAATGGGAGATATGGTCGTCAAGCAGATGCAAAAGTCTGCGGGATGATAAGCTGCCCAACCCCAACAAGCCTCTCGCGAATCCGTGAAAAGCTACGCCCAAGCAGAGTCCACGCCCGCCCGGCCACCGCTACCTCGCAGAAAGCATGCGGGGCTTATGCAAACCGTTATGCGTTCAATCTCAAGACCAGCGTGTCATAAACAAGGAAGGCTCAATTGCCTAGCATAAATTTCCAGAGAACCTATTTGTTGAGTAAAGCATATGAAAGCATTAAAAAAAGTGCAATTCCAGTACTGGGCAAATATCTGGAATATCCAGATCTAATAAAGTTCAATGATTTAGCTAGAAGTGTCACTTTTTCCACAGAGAGACTGATTCCTACTACCTCCACAAATAGACCTCGTGTTATGCTTCTGTTCTCAAACCCTCATCCGTACTCCGTTTATCAAGGTATGTTCCTATCACCAAACACCAAAGGGCGGGAGAATCTTTTCTGGCCTACAATGAGAGATGCGGGTTGGCTACGTATCGCAGAAGAAAATCCTAATCCAAAGCAACTTGCGGATATTTGTCTCAAGGCAAATTACCAGGGACCCTTCGAACTGATCTTCTACTGCTACTATGGCTTTCCGACCAATTTCCCAGAAGATATCAGTAGAATATTTGGAAAGGAGTATTTCAGGCAGGTTATTGAACCGGAAGCAATTGATGAATTTAGGCAGACAATTCAAGAGACATCTGTGGATGCTGTGGTCACGTTCAACAAAGGGATATTCAATCTCGTGTCGAAAGACCAAATTGAACGTTACGTGGAACGCCTTATGGAAGGTGAACTGATTCAAAGCCAGATTAAAGGTATTGATATTCCCATTTTTTTGACTTTCCCAACGGGTTGGCATTTTCACAGGCAATATAAGCAATTTCGCAAGGACAGTCTTGATATAATAAGGACAGCCATTTGCAATGGGTCAAACGTGCCAGAAAGCAAGAACTCATAACACCGCGCGCATGCGATTCAGCTACGCCTCCCGAATTCATGGGTGGCTAGCGCAGTCCGCCGAGCGCCTAATGCCAGACGTTGATCAGTTCTTAAGATGCCAGCTTGATTAAGTTTATCGTATTCAAAAAGGAAAAATCCTATGAAGACCACAGACATTTTAATGGAAGAGCATCGCGTGATAGAAAGGGTGTTAGGCTCGCTTGAGACAGCCGCAAACCTCCTTTCCGCGGGAGAGGTTATCCCAATGGATTTCTTTTTCAAGGCAGCAGATTTTATTAAAGGCTTTGCCGATGGATGTCATCACCGAAAGGAAGAAGGTGTTCTCTTTGTTGCCATGGCAGCGAATGGGATGTCAGAGGAAACGGAGCGGCTGTCCATTTTTTTGGAGGAACATGAGCAGGGACGCCGTCTGACGCGCGCCATGCTCGAAGGTGCAGAGCGAGTTCAAAGAGGCGAGGCGACAGCCTTGTCTCAGGTTATTCAAAATGCGCTGGACTATGTGGCGCTGTTGCGCGAACATATCCAGAAGGAGGATCATATCCTCTTCCCGATGGCTGATGATGTGATTCCCGTCGGACAGCATCAACAGTTAATGACGGAATTTAACCGTATCGAGCATGAGGAGGATGTTCACGAAAAGTATCTTCACATTGCGGATGAGTTGGCGAAAGTTGTGATGGCCTAAGCAGGCCGCGTCAGGCAAAATACAGATCTGCCTACCGATTAACAGCAGCGTCAAGGAT
>DATDRD010000174.1:0-4380 GCA_035291925.1 Anaerolineales bacterium | reverse complement strand
CACCGCGGGGTGGCGATGGGCTCGGCGGTCCTGATCGCGCAGGGATACGATCCGCACGAGGCGATGAAGCTGATCACGCAGCGCCGCATGGTTGCCGATCCACACATCTTTTATATCCGTAATCGCATCCTGCGGTTTGCGCGCGAGCGGAGCGAGTGGGACGGGGATAAATCTTTTCGGGATACGGAATTCACGGAGAATACGGATTCCGTTTGAAAATGACGGAAGAGTCCGTCGAGTCCGCGTATCACCTGCACTCCCCGGCACCGCCCGCCAGGGCAGGTGTGCGCCCGGGGCAGGTGTGCGCCCGGGGCAAGTGTGCGTCAGGTGCAAGTGTCCTTGTCCAACAAGATTTCCGTATTTTATTGGATACGGACTTCCGCGCCTTTCCGGCTGATCTTCAATATAAAAACTCGTGAATCCAAACCAGACTCTGCGAACGCCCGCTTCCCGGCCTCGCCGATGGCCTTCTCGCGTTTCGACGAGAATGCGATCAGGCTGGGACCTGCCCCCGATAATGCCACGGCTGAGGCGCCTGCCCGTTTCATCGCGTCCATGGCGGCCTGCGCGCCGGGGATCAAAGGGATGCGATACGGCTGGTGCAATGCATCGGTCATGGCTTCGCCGAGCATGTCCAGGTCGCCCAGGCGAAAGGCTTCCGTGACGATCACCGCCCGGCTGATGTTATGGATTGCATCCTTGCGCTCAACCTGCTTCGGCAAGATGGCGCGCGCCTGTTTGGTGGGGAAATCGAAATCAGGTAAAACGACCGTGATGTGGATCGGCCTGCGCTGACCCGTGAGCGTTAATCGCAAGGATACAACGTGACTCTCATGGATGATCGACGCGACCAATCCTCCGAGCATGGCGGGCGCGACGTTATCGGGATGGCCCTCCGTTTCAATCGCGAGTTTAAGGATCTCCTCGCGCGAGAATGGCTCGCCAAGCATTGCATTCGCGCCAAGCATGCCGGTCAGCATCGCCGCCGAACTGGACCCCAGGCCAGAACCCAGCGGCACGCGGTTGGTACAGTGGATTCGCATGCCATTGCATGTTTTGCCGGCCAGTTCATAGACTTGCAGCGCGGCATCCACGATGGCGTTATTCGCATCGGTGGGGAGTTGATCTTTGCCTTCGCCTTCAATTGCCAATGAAATTTGTTTGTCGTTTGTCACGGTGAACTCGGCTACATTCCATAGATCCAAGGCAAGCCCGAGGGCATCGAACCCGGGGCCGAGGTTGGCGGTTGTTGCAGGGACTTTGATGGTAAATTTCATAACATTTCTTAACCACGAAGGACACCTTTGTGTTTAATTATGTCCTCATCGACCGATCCAGTTCAGCAAAATCCACGCGGGAAGTCAGGTCCAGACTTAGCGGTGAAACAGAGACCATCCGCTTCTTTCGCAGGACGTATACATCCGTATCTTCCGCTTCGCGCTCGAACAATGCGGCCTCGCGATACATCATAACAGCGGGCAGATCCCAGGATGCGCGTTCCGGTGCCACGGGCTCATAATATCTTTGCCGCGAAACACGCGCCAATTGCCAAGGGGTATTAACAGTCGCGTCTGAAGGCACCTCTACCTTTAAGACATTCACATCTTCGGGCAATTTCTTCTCCAGGAGCAGACGCGCAATGCGCACTGTAAACCCGGCGGCAACCGAGAAGTTCACGTCCGCAGAATAAGACAGGTGATATTTCGGATCGGCTTCCAGTGAAACCGCCATCGCAGGGATTCCCAGTGAAGCGGCTTCCAGCGCGGCGCCAACCGTGCCTGAAATGGTGATCCCCGAACCGACGTTTTCCCCAAAATTGATCCCTGAAACGACGAGGTCAGGCTTGCGCTTCATGACTTCATAAACTGCGTGGAGGACTGCCTGCGCAGGACTCCCGCCGACAGCAAAAACGCTCCATTCCTGACCGTTGACCTGTACCCGTTGCTCCTGAATGATCCCATCTGACGAGCTGGGCAAACTACGACCTGCTCCCGAAGATTGCTCGCGCGGTGCGGTAACGGTAACAAACCCGAGCTTCGAGAGGGATGCGGCCGCGGCCCATAACCCGGGGGAGAGAATCCCATCATCGTTTGTCAATAGAATCTGTGGTTTTGATTTCTTCATAAGTTTTCCAACTGGCTCTGCAAACAAAAAGGAGCGGTGATCCGCTCCCAGAAAGGCGCCCTCGGCGCGACTCGAACACGCGACCTATTGCTCCGCAAGCAAGCGCTCTAATCCACTGAGCTACGAGGGCACTGGCAGGCAAGGATTTTAATTCATAATCAGGGTCAGGTCAAGAGACGCCCATTATGCGGCTATTGGTTTCCGTACTAAAAGCCGTTTCATTTACCAGCCTCAAAAACTCAGGAACGATCTTGGGGTCGAAATGTATGCCCGCCTGACTTTCGATATATCGAACGGCGTCCCGTTTCGACCAGGCAGAGCGATAAGGGCGATTGGATATCAAGGCATCATAAACATCCGGCAAAGCAAATAACCTTGCCGGAAATGGGATTTGTTCTCCCTGGAGACCATCAGGATAACCTGAGCCATCCCATTTTTCGTGATGCCAGTGGGGAATTTTCAGCGCCGGGGCAAGGTAGGCCACAGGCGAAAGAAGTTCCACAGCGATTTCAGGATGACGGCGCATGACCTTCCACTCTTCCTCGAGGAGAGGGCCGGGCTTGAACAGGATTTTATCGGGGAGGGCCACTTTACCAATATCATGCAGGATCGCACCACGGCGAACATGGACCAAATCAGATTCACTCAATCCGAAGCGGGCAGCCAATTTAACCGTAATATTTGTGACACGAAGAGTGTGCTCTTTGGTTTCCTTATCGCGCAGATCTAATGCGTGCGATAACCCTTCGATTGTGGCGTCATAAGCCAGGCTCAGTTCAATGTTTGATTTTTGCAGGTCATTGAACATCATCGCACTGTCAATTGCAATGGCTGCCTGCCCCGACATTATGCCCAGAAAACTCAGCCAATCCACATCCGGGTCAAGGGGAGAACGATGAAATATTTCGAGCACACCAAGAACCCGCCCCTTGGCCATCAACGGCATACCGTAATAAACGATAAAATCCTCCTTAGGGAATAAGGGGGATCGTTCAAATTCCATCATATTCTTCCTGAGGTCAGGAATATTGAGCATCTTTCGCTCCACAGCCACCCTCCCGGCACACCCTTCCCCCAGTTTTAGACGGGTATATTGCAAAATGTTCGAATGAAAGCCCTTACCCGATGCAAACTCGAGCAAGTTCGTTTTTGGGTTTAGTAAAAGTATCGCGACCGCGTCTACGTGCATCAGTGCGGTTACCCGATCAACCAGCATGGAGAGAAGCAGGTTTAAATCCAGACCGGAAGCGATTGCCAGATCAATGGATCGAAGCGCAGCGAGCTGTTCCATCTGTCGCGTCATCCGGCTTTCGGTTTCTCTACATTTTGTGATGTCTCGGGCAGTCAGCAGGAACTGTGACTGTTCAAAGGGAACCAGCCGCGCCTCAAACCAATATTTGCGATCGGATATGGATAGTGCATACTCAAGTGAAGTCGCATTCCCCGTTTGTTGAACGGTGCGCAGTGCATGCTCCAGTTTGCCTGCCACATCAGCGGGAAAAACATCCTGTATCTTTTGATTAAGTGTCCCACCTGGAAATGTGTACGGCAATAACGAATCGCTCGATTTGTAATCCAGAATTAACCCATCAGGGTCGAGAACAAAAATTAGATCTGTAAATGCTTGAAAGACCGTCCCAAGCTGCTGAAGTGGATTATTCATGGTGCTCATTGAAAATGGACGCGGGGCACGGTGTTTCCCTTGATCACCGCGCTCCCAATTCCGCCGCGTCACCCAGTGTCACATCAGAGCGATGCCGGTAAGAGTGTGTCTGATGCATTATTGCAATCGATCAGATGCTTTTGAGTGCCTGATTGACCTTCTGGGCAAAATCAGTCAGGTTCTTGGCACGAATGGTCCTGATAATCGATTTTTCCTGATCGGTTAAAGTAAATGTTTGACCAAGATACCCGTTTGTGAGTGCCTGTTCGGGTTCTCGAAGCAATGTTGCACGGAATTGGTCACTGACGATCGCCGCCGCAAACAGGCGATGCAGACCGGAGCGTTCAACAGGAGATCTACGAAAGCCCCGGGATGAAGCAGAATAGGTATCGAAAGTAAGCATAGCCATTTTCTCTCCTTCTAATCTGAAAGGGCCTACCGCCCGCCAGTAGTTCCATCGGTCGGTGTCCGGCGTGTGCCACCACCACCGTCTGTAGGCGAATTCGTGAAAGCATAACGCGTGCCACCGCCACCATCGGTCGGTGTCCGGCGTGTGCCACCACCACCGTCTGTAGGCGAATTCGTGAAAGCAG
>DATDRD010000173.1:0-14597 GCA_035291925.1 Anaerolineales bacterium | reverse complement strand
GATGATTTGCCCTGTGGTTTTGCTGAACTTGTTACTGCTTAGCAAATAAGCGACTTCAGCCTGATCTGCCAGCGTGACAGGAGATTTTGTCAGCGTCCGCTGTGCGTAAAAGGTCGCCAGCTTCTCACGCAAGGCTTCTGTGCTCTCACTTTCCTCAAAGGATACGTTGTACTTGATCAGGGAGCTTACGACACGATCACGGGGGAACATACTGCTGCCTTCCACGACGGTGGCGGGAGCAAGCCCGTTGACGCGCACAAGCGGGGAAAGTTCGATCGCCAGTTCGCGCACCAAATGATTGGCCGCGGCCTTGCTGGTATCGTAGGCAAGAGACCCTTGCTTGGCGACGGCCGCGTTGACACTGGTGGTCAGTACCAGACTGCCGCTCAATTTTTGTGCCTGCCAGATCTTTCTGGCTTCATCGGCAACGATAAATGCTCCGATCACATTAATTGCATACGTCAGTGACCACTTATCATCAGGAATGCGGCCATTCTTATCAGGTGATACAAAAATACCTGCGGTGACAATGACGTTGTCAATACCGCCATAAGCAAAAATAATCTCCTCGAACAGCGCCTGAACGCTCTCGCGGCACGCAATATCGACTCCCAGGCCGATGGCGGGTCCGCATCCAGAGAGACCCGTACCTGCTATGCCGATGCCCACACCATGGATGTCAATCAATTCCTGGGCTGTGGCTCGAGCGGATTCTTCGGAGACATCCGCGCAGACAACATGCGCTCCTTCTTTGGCGACTCGATGTGCGGTGGCTTTCCCGATCCCGCTCCCTGCGCCGATCACAACAACAACATTACGGGCAAATTCCTTCTCAGGAGGCATGCGTTTTAATTTGGCTTCTTCCAGCAGCCAGTATTCGATGTCAAATGCCTCCTGACGCGGCAGGCCCTGATATTTGCTGATCGCTTCGGAGGATCGCATCACCTCGATCGCCAACGAATAAAATTCGGCTGTAACACGACTCTCGCTCTTGGTTTTCCCCCACGCGATCAGACCTACTCCTGGAATCAGGATTACGGTCGGATTCGGATCGCGCATGGCTGGCGAATTGGGATGTTTACATGCTTCATAATAGGACATGTAATCAACGCGATATGCGGCGAGTCCTTTTTCCAGTTTTTCAATCAGTGTATCAAATGATTCGCCCTGTGGATTCCAATCCACATAAAGCGGTTTGATCTTGGTACGCAGGAAATGGTCGGGACAGGATGTGCCAAGCTCGGCCAGACGCGGCGCCTCTACACTGTTCACGAACTGGAGCACGCTTTCCGTCATATGTACCGTGCCAATAGATCTATTTTGTTGAGAGACCATGCCGCGCAATTTCGGCAATAATTGGATAAGTATTTGCCTGCGCGTGCTTTCATCTGGTGAGTGATATTTTTGCCCGCCAAAAGTCTTATCGCCCCTGTCAAATCCTTCGATATAGTGGGCCGCCTTCTCAATCAATGTCAGGGTTAATTCATAACAAGCTTTATCATCATCAGCCCAATTGATCAGCCCGTGTTGTCCCATGATCAAGCCCTTCAGCTTCGGGTTTTGTTTGATCTTTTCCTGCATGACGAGTCCCAGATCAAAGCCAGGGCGTTGCCAGGGAACCCAGCCGACTTCGTCCCCGAATATTTCCTGCGTCAAATCCTCCTGATCCTTGCTGGCCGCAATCGCAATTGCAGAAACGGGATGCATATGGTCAACGTGGCGAAAAGGAATAAGGCCATGCAGTGGAGTATCTATTGAACTGGCAGCAGGATTCAGCCCAAAGGTGGTGTGACGATACATATCCACCATCGAATCTTCAATTTCAGTTTTGACCCCTTTGATTTCAGCCTTGTTGTATATATGTTCGAGCGACAGGAATTTATCCATGTACAGGGAGGCAAAATTAGCGCGCGTGGAGGTACGCAAATCGCCACCCGAACCCTTGACCCACAAAACATCCACCTCTTCGCCGCTCAACGGATCGATCATCTTGATTTTGGATGAGGTATTGCCTCCACCTGTGTTGGTGATAAGCTGGTCTGCGCCCAGGATATTACTGCGGTAACGCAGGCGCTCAACGGCGTCCAGTTGACTTGCGGCTTTATCGTCCCACAAATAATTAACATGCTTAAACTCATTTGACTTGAAAGTCATGTTGCCGTCTCCGATTTCTATCTATAAATACAAGTTATCTAAAAAATGTCATCCTGAGCGCAGCAAAGAATCTCGGCTTCTGATCGCACGAGACGCTTCGGTCGCGAAGAACGCTCCCTCAGAGTGACATGGTATTTTTGAAATAAGTACTAAAACTTATTGTACGACTCGCTCATCTTGCGATATTCAATGAACGGTTCGTTGATCTGTTTGACTGCCAATTCGATCTGGCAGGATTCTTCCAGCGTGGATGACCAGTGAAAAGCCTCATCGAGCGTTTGACCAGTTGCGAAACTGCCATGTCCGCGCAGCATGATGATCTTGTAATTCTTGAGCGCCTCAGCCACCTTATGTGCCATTTGGGGTGTGCCTGACGCAAACTCTTCCGTCACCACAGGGACCTTCTTGAGCAGATATGAGGCTTCATTATCGATCGGCACCAATTCGTCGCGTGAGAGCGAGAATGCAATCGCGGTGCGCGGATGGCAGTGACAGATTGCCAGCGCAGGCGTGTTCAAATATACAGTGCGATGAACAAGCAACTCGGTCGAAGCGAGCGCAACACCGCTGTCGTTTTTATCCAGGCGGGTCTCGATCAAATCGTGCGGTTTGAGTCGTCCCAGTTGTGCGCCGCGTCGTTTGATGACAACACGGTCTCCCAGGCGGACGCTTAAGTTGCCGCCGTGTGAGGAAATCATATTACCTTCATAAAGGTCTCGTCCAATTTCACAGAACATCTCATAGATACGTTGATCAATCATCATTATCTCCTTAAAGACCAGCCAGTCCCAAGTCCGCAAGTTTCTTCGGCTTTGGTACGCCGTTCTCATCCCAGCCGCGGCCGCGATAATATTCCTTGAGCATGGGTTCCAACTGCACGACCCAGCCCTTCGAGGGGCCATCGGTGGGAGCATCATTGAGCAGGCGTGGGGGCAGCGTATCATCTTTGCGGGTGAAGCCTTCGCGCAGGTTATACATGCGTTCCAAGTTCCAAACACGCTCGCCGACTCGGGTCAATTCTCCGGTGTCATATTGGATCCCCGTCACCGAGGAAAGAACGCGGGCGAAGTATTCATCCGACACGCCCATGTTTGTAAATTTGCAGACCACCAGCGAGTCAATCGCAGCCGAAACGTTTTGATGCAGAATGACGAAACTGGATTTGCCCTGCACCTGGAAGCGGTCAATCATTTTTGGCAAACCAAGCACTTCAGGGCCAACCATATTGCCGCGCATGTGACAACCGCCGCGGTTCGACGTGGCATATAGCAGACCCTGTCCCTGCATGCCGCGTGGATCATAGGCGGGCATTTCCATTCCTTTCGCAGACATGGAAAGTTCAGTGTGGCCGTACTTTGTCGCTAAACGGAGGCTGCCGTCGGCAAGGTCTGCACCAACATCTTTTCGATAAGCCATCGCCTCGATTGTTGGAGCAAGCTGGTCGGCGCGTCCGAAGCGCAGGTCTGAATCCATATATCCCTTTTCGCTGAGTTCCATGGCACAGGCAATGGTCGAACCGGCCGAGATGGTATCGAGACCGAGATCATTGCAAAGTGTGTTGGCTTCAATGATTGCGGGCAGATCGTCAATTCCGCATTGCGCGCCGAATGCCCAGGTGGATTCAAACTCAGGGCCTTCGCCTTCGACTTTTTCTGTTTTGCTGATACGCGTGCAGCCTATCGGACACGCCCAACAGGATGCATTTTTGACAAGATATTTCTCGGTCAACTCTTCGCCCGAAATTGCCTCCGCGCCTTCAAACTGAGTCTGTTGATGATTGCGAGTCGCCAGTGCGCCGATGTTATTCATGATGTTCATCAACACCACTGTGCCGAACTCAGGCAGTGCCTGACTGGTAAGCGGGCTGGCAGCAAGCAGTTTGCGCGTTTCATAAAGCAGAAATTTGAAGCGTTCGGGATCATTGATCGCAGGCCGTTCCTTGCCTTCAACAACAACCGCTTTAAGATTCTTCGATCCCATCACCGCGCCCGGGCCGCCGCGTGCCAGCGCGCGCTCACGGTCATTCATGATAGATGCGATGCGACTCAGATTCTCCCCGGCCGGCCCAATGCATAACACATTTCGCTTGTTATTGTTCTGACCAAGCTTCTGGGTCACAGCGAAGACGCGCATGCCCCATAGTTCAGACGCGTCATGAAATGTGATCTCATCATTCTTGATCTCAATCCAGACAGGCCTCTCGGCTTTGCCTCGCACAATCATCACGTCATAGCCGGCCTTCTTGAATTGCATGCCCCAGAACCCGCCAGAGTTCGCGTCGAGCACTGTGCCAGTCAACGGACTTTTCGTGCTGACCGAGAAACGATTGCTCGTCTGATAACCCGTGCCAGTCAGCGGGCCATTGGTAAAAATTAAAACATTCTCCGGTGACAGCGGATCCACCTCAGGCCCCACCATCTCCCACAACAACCGCGCACCGAGTCCGCGCCCGCCGATAAAAAGGCGCGCCATTTCCATATCCAGTGGATAGGTCTTATAGGTCTTCTTACTCAAATCAATATCCAATATTTTTTCCGACCAACCAGCCATTACCTTCTCCTATCATCCGCCTGCGATGGGCGGGAAAATTGCGATGACGTCCTGCTCTGACACCTGCATGTTGAAGTCAATCACATTGTGTCCATTGAGTGTGACGACGATATGTGGACGAAGTCTTCCGTTCTCAAGAATGACATCCTCAAGCGGCGGATTCCGCTTCACCAGTTCGTTCAGCACCGCCCCGATGGTTGCTTCCGTTATGGGCACTTCCTTTGTCCCTGCGAGTTTTCGCAGGTTGGCATACAATTTCACAAATGGCATGTTCAATGACGATTAAAAAATACTTTGTTGAATATTGAATGTTTTGCAAATGGCACGGATTTCATCTGTGCTCAAGCCTTCACCAACCTCCCCAACACCCAGGTTAAGACATTCGTATTTGGCGGCGGTTTCGGCATACTCCACCCGGTCGGCGGCGCGTTTGACGGAAACGTCCGAGCGCGCCATCACGCCATGCTTTGCCCAGATGACAATCCGGTGTTTTCGCAGGGATGCCACATTGCCTTCCATCAATTCGGGCGAACTGGGAATACAGAACGGGAGAAAACCAATCCCCTCGGGCAGGTTGATAACCGTCTCTGGCTGCCAGCGCAAGAGATGCGTATTCAAATATTGCTCATCCTGGTAGCGCGGGATGTGGCTCAAATAGGTCAGGTTAACAGGTTGGGCGTGGATGATGGCATGGAAGTTTGTGCCACCGGAACAAATCTGATCGTAGTGCACAGCGAGATGCGAGTTGAATTCGCTGGTCACGCGCTCGAAGCGGCGATTGTATGATGTATGAAGTTTTCCGGTACGCCCGCCTTCATTGACCACAATGCAGGCCAGGCTGGCAGTCGGTTCGTCAATGATTTCACGCAAACGCCGCCCTGAACCGCTGACGATAAAGGTCGCATTTGCCAGTTCGGGCACAGGCTGGGGCAGTTCGAATTCATCCGCCAATGGGAAGCGTGTGCGAATCTCAATTGGCCAACGCAAACAGACGGAGACATTCCCCGCCGCGCCTTCACTGGCTTCGATTTCGGCGATATGACGACCTGCTTCACCTATCATGGTAAGCAGGTCGTCCAGTTCAGGGTATGGAGGTTGAATCATGATTGCCTTTCAGGTTATGCTTCATCCCGATTATTGTCGGGCTGATAAGCTATGGATGCATTTTTTTCGCAGATGGTAAACGGTATGTTGGCGTTTTTCAGCCGGGATTTCCATTCTTCGCTGATGCCTGTGTCGGTAAAAAAGTGTGTGACTTGAGCCAGGCTTGCATAAGGTGTCAGGTCTTCGTGTCCCAATTTGCTCGAATCAATCAGGCGAAAAAAGCCGGGACGATTTCAAAGCTTTGCATTCACTCCTTGATCACACCCTTTTTCAGAATAATATTGGCATAGAGCGCCATCTCGCTGGTGGCAAGAACCGCAAATGCCTTTTTGGCGCGTTCGTAAAATTCAAAACGCTCCACAGATTCAAATTTGGTGAATGCAGGTTCATGTTTTATGATGACGTTCTGATACTCATCCCAAATAACCGGCTTGTACGGATCGCCAGGCACAACAGACATGAGTGCAACGGGATTTTCAACATACTGGTCCAGTGGAAAAATTTGTAAAATGGCATCCAGCAGCACAGGGATACCCAGCCCGTCGGCGCGCACCAATCTTTGGGCGAGGCCTGCGGCAGGGAAGTTTCCATCTGCAATCACAATCTCGTCGCCATGTCCCATTTCCATAAGGATTTTGATAAGCTCAGGTGAGATTGCCTGCGAAATTCCTTTCAACATTATTTCAACTTCTCCTATTTCCGTAATTTGAAATAGCGGATGTACGCCTCATCCCAGAGGGAGGTATTCCCCGGCTGGTAGGATGACACGTCAAAGGAGCGGCGGACCAGCGCGCGCGCCTCAGCCAGGGATGGCAGGTATCCGAGCGCGATGGCCTGCATCACAATGTTGCCGATGGCAGTCACCTCCACTGGCCCAGCCATTACCATACATCCAGTGACATCAGCAGTAAACTGGTTGAGCAGGCAGTTGCGCGATCCGCCACCGATGATATGAATAACCGGCAGGGATCTGCCCGATAGCTCGCGCAGTTTCATCGTATTCCAGCGGTATTCCAGCGCCAGGCTTTCGAGAATACAGCGCACAACTTCACCGTCGGTCTGCGGCACAGGTTGGTTGGTTTCCCGGCAAAATTCCTTAATGCGTTGAACCATGTTGCCGGGCAAAAGAAAACGATCGTCGCCGACAAAGATGAGCGATTTTAAGGGTGGGGCTTGAGTTGCCAGGCTGGTTAAATCATCATACGAGTAGTTTTTTCCGGCTTTTGCCCACTCACGGCGGCTTTCCTGTAACAGCCACATTCCCATGATGTTTTTCAGGAAGCGAATCTTGTTGCAAACGCCTCCCTCGTTCGTCAGGTTATAACTGAGACTTCTGGCATCGATGATCGGCTCATCAGACTCAATGCCTATCAGGGACCATGTTCCAGAACTGATATAGATAAAATCCGCATCCTCGGCCGGGACAGCTGCAACTGCAGAAGCCGTATCGTGGCACCCGACTGCCACAACAGGAATGCGAGCGCAGGAGGTCTCTTCGGCAACCGAGCGGCGCAGTTGTTCCAGCGCGATCCCAGGCTGGATGACAGGCTGAAAAATGGATTGGGGGATATCTAACGCCGCGAGCAATTCCAGCGCCCATTCTTTTTTGCGCGAGTTGTAACATTGTGTGGTGGTGGAAATTGTAAACTCATTTGCCTTGCGTCCCGTCAGCCAGAAATTGAACAAATCTGGCATGGTTAGGAAAACCCTGGCGTTTTGCAAGGCCGGATCATTCTCCTGGCGCATAGCGAATAATTGAAACAAGGTATTCAATTGCATGAATTGGATACCGGTCTGGTCGTAGATTTTTTCGCGGGGGACAATTCGACAGACAGACTCTATCATCCCGTTTGTGCGCGAATCGCGATAGTGGTAAGGATTCCCTATCAATCGTTCAGACGAGTCGAGCAGGCCAAAATCCACGCCCCAGGTATCCAGTCCTATTCCAGCCAACGAACCGGCGCTATGATCAGACGCGATACGCAAACCATTTTGTATCTCACTCCACAATCTTAGTACGTCCCAGTGAATATGGTCTCCCACGCGCACCGGGCCGTTTGGAAACCGATGAACTTCATCCAAAACCAGGTGGTCATCGATATGGCCGAGAATGGCGCGTCCGCTTTCAGCACCGAGGTCAATAGCAAGAAAGGAAGGTTTTGTCATCAAGATACCAATCGTCAGGACAGTTTACGCAAACCGGCCAGGGTCTTCATAATATGGTTGTCTTCACTAAAGTAGCGACCCAGGCGCAGGTATTCGTTGTACAAAAGATCGTAGGTTTTTTTATTTTGAGTGTTGGGCTGAAAGGTCTGCACAGGTTTAGGCACCATGCAAGCGGCGGCTCGTTGCAGATTGCTGTAGCCGCCATTTTCACTGCCTGCCGCAACAGAAGCGAGCAGAGCCGCGCCGAGAGCCGAAACCTGCGGTGAGGCCGAGACGGTGAACTCGCGCCCGGTGATATCTGCATAAATCTGCATGAGCAGGTTGTTTTTTACCAGCCCGCCTCCCGCCACAATGGAATTGACCGGTACCCCCTGGATTTCAAAGGTTTCAATAATCCAGCGTGTGCCGAAGGCGGTGCTCTCGATCAGGGCGCGATACATTTCTTCGGGTTTTGATGTCAGCGTGCAACCAATGAACAGGCCGCTTAAGTCCGCGTCCACCAGCGGGGTGCGGTTGCCGTTCCACCAATCGAGGGCGAGCAGGCCGCTTTGTCCAGGCAGGGAGGCGGATGCTTTTTCACTGAGCAAATCGTGAATGGAGAGGTTGCGCGCTTCTGCCTCCTTCATGTATTCGGACGGTACGCAATGTTCCACAAACCAGCCGAAAATGTCGCCAACTGCTGCCTGCCCGGCTTCATAGCCATATAAACCCCGGGCAATGCCATCCTCCACAACCCCCGAAATGCCGCGAACAAACACCTCCTGCTCTGACATCAGCATATGACAGGTGGATGTTCCCATGATCATAAACAGGATTCCAGCCCTCGTGACCCCCGCGCCCAATGTGGCGGAATGCGCGTCAATGATCGGGACAGATATAACTGTGCCCTCAAGCAATCCCAGCCGGCGCGCCCACTCTTCGTTCAGGCCGCCGAGCCGTTCACCCGGAGGCAATACTTGTCCCGGTAGTTTTTCATACAGGTCTGCAAAGAGAGGGTTAAGAGCCGCCAGATACTCGCGGGAGGGGAAACCTTCTCTTTTGTGCCATAGTCCCTTGTAACCTGCGCCGCATGCGTTGTGCGCCAGCACGCCGGTCAATTGCCATGCCACCCAGTCTGCGCCTTCGAGGATAATCGCCGACTCGTTATAAATTTCAGGTGCATCTTCCAGCATAGCCAGTGCTTTGGCGGGTAACCATTCGGATGAGATTTTTCCGCCATAATGCTTAAGCCAGGATTCACGCCTTTCTTCGGCAACCCGGATCATACGGTCAGCCTGGGGCTGTGCCGCATGGTGCTTCCATAGCTTGGGCCAGGCATCGGGGTGGCCGCGCCATCTCTGCGCTTGACAAAGCGGCGTACCGTCGGCTCGAGTGGGGAGGATGGTGCTGGCAGTAAAGTCAATGCCAATGCCGATCAGCTGCTCCGGCTGTATATTGGCTTGTTGCAAAGCGTTCCTGACGGTAAATTCCAGGGTTGTAAGCCAGTCCTGAGGGTTTTGCAAAGCAAAGTCAGGTGGAAGCGGAGTTGCAATGCCCGGCAGGTGGGAATCAATGACTCCATCGGCGTATGCCATTGATACCGCTTCCGCCACCTCGCCGGTTTGCACATCCACAAGCAGGCTGCGAGCGGATTCAGTTCCAAAATCAAGTCCAAGCGTATAATGTTTCATCTCCATATCTGAACAACGAAATTAGAATGACGATCACCGAATCGATGCGCCCTTTGGGCTGGTTTAACCATAAACGGGACCGAAGTTTTCGCAGGCGCGATAGTCGGCCCCGGTAAAGTCGCTTGCGCCAAAGGCGCTCCATGTGCTGGGACGGAAGATTTTCTCTTCGGGGACGTTGTGCATGCACACCGGGATTCGCAACATGGAAGCCATGCTGATCAAATCTGCGCCGATGTGGCCATAGCTTAACGCGCCGTGATTTGCTCCCCAATTTGCCATGACGGTGTAGACATCGCGGAATGCGCCCTGCCCGGTAATGTTGGGCGCGAACCAGTGTGTGGGCCAGGTGGGATTGGTGCGTTCATCCAGCTGATGATGAACTTCCGCAGGCAAGTCAACTGTCCAGCCTTCGGCAAGTTGCAGAACAGGGCCAATCCCCTTGATCAGGTTGATGCGGCTCATCGTCATGGGCATGTTGCCGCGGGTAAGAAAACTGCTTGAAAAACCGCCCCCTCGGAAATATTCGGTAATGGCAGGGTACCAGGTGGTCATCTCAAGGCACTTTTGGGCTTCTTCCTTTGTGATATTCCACCAGGGTTTGATGGCAGGCCGATCATCAATTTCGTGCCAACCGGTCGCATCCAACGTGCAAGCTCCGGAATTAATAAGATGGAGAATTCCACCGGATGCGCGTTCAGATACATCATAGCCCGTTACACGTTTCAATGCCGCCGGGCTCCAGTAGGTGCGAACATCTGCAAATATTTGCGCCGTATTGGTGAGCAAGTGACCAAATAACATGGCGGCGCCGTTCAAGCTGTCGTTTTCGGTTGCCACAAGATACGGCTGGCGCAGACCGTTCCAGTCAAAGGAAGTGTTGAGAATCGCTTCCAGGAAATCGCCATTGGGTTTGTAGTCAGTCCACTGGCGCTGACCCTGAAAGCCGGACAGAATGGCATTTCGCCCCAGAGCTTCCTCCCCAAAACCCAATTCAGCCAGGCGCGGGTTTCCGCTCATCACATCGCGGGCAATCAGCGCCATCTTGACCACGGTTTCCCAGTCTTTGTCTTTCTGCACACGACTGCGCTGCTTCGCGGGAGGATTGTATTCTCGGCCTTCCTTGCAGTTGGATTTTACCCATGCCAGAGCGCGGTTGAATTCATCGTCATCGTAAATGCCCTCATCCATTCGGCGCAGGAATTCGGTCATGTCCACTGCATCGACGCGCATTCCCAGATAAGACTCAAAGAAACCGTTATCCACTATGGAACCGGCAATGCCCATCGAAACAGCACCAAACGAAACGTAAGTTTTGCCGCGCATGGTTGCAACCGCCAGGCCAGCTCGTGCAAAACGCAGGAGTTTTTCCTTTACATCCTCAGGGATGCTATTGTCACTTCCATCCTGCACGTCGTGTCCATAAATGGAGAAGGCTGGCAGTCCTTTCTGGTTATGAGATGCCAGCACAGCCGCAAGGTAAACAGCTCCGGGGCGTTCCGTTCCGTTAAAACCCCAGACCGCCTTTGGGATGAGAGGATCCATATCCATTGTTTCCGAGCCATAACACCAGCAAGGTGTAACCGTGATGGAAAGGCCGACCCCGGCGCGCGCAAATTTTTCAGCGCAGGCGGCCGCTTCCGCAACGCCGCCGATGGTTGTATCGGCGATAACACATTCCGCTGGTTGACCGTTTGGATGGCGCAAATTGACTGTCAGGAGTTCGGCAACAGCGCGCGCCATAGACATCGTCTGATCTTCGAGCGATTCACGCACTCCCTCACGCCGCCCATCAATCGTCGGGCGAATACCGATTTTTGGCAAAGAACCCAACCAGCGATTAGGAGCAAAGTTATTAGGCATTTTCACCTCCGATTTGATTCAGGGAAAAGACGATCTTCTTTCGGTGAGATGCCCTACGCCAAGTGGAAGTGTTCATCTGACATTATTAGCGGTAGGGCATCTCTAATTTTCAGCCCTCCTATGGAAGATGGCTGTCAATCCAGCCGAAGAGTTATTTGTACAACACGGCTTGAATCTCGGGGTCGTCAATATTGGTCTTATCGTACCACGCAAAATTTTCATCAGCGTTGATTTTCCCGCTCCATTTTCCCCTACCAGGGCATGAACTTCGCCTGAGTACAGTTCAAACTGGCAATCACTCAAAGCCTGAACGCCGGGAAAAGACTTGTAGATTCCTTCCATGCGGAGCAAAATTTCATGGATTTCGGATGTAGGTGCAAGAGTATTCATGGCATTCCTGATGGTGTTTCCAGATTAATTCATGCCTCTGTGAACATGACCGTCATTATCCGAACAAATCGTAAAGGCGATGTGCGCCTCTTTGAGACACGTGACCCAGGCGTCGGTGATGCCTGAATCGGTATAAAGATGGGTGATCTGCTCAATGGCGGAAAATGATGTCAAGTCTTCCTTGCCCATCTTCGACGAATCTACCAAAGCGATCACTTCCCTTGCCGAGGTGATCGCTTTGCTTTTCAACTGGGCTTCCATGAGATGAACATCGGTCAAACCTCGTTCGAGGCTGAATCCGCTACAAGAGACGAACGCCTGCTGAACGTGCAAATCGCGGATAATTTGTTCACTGAATAACCCCGAGACCGATGAACCTTCGGGGTTGAGAATCCCCCCTATTAAAACGACTGTGTTGGTGGGATCTCTTGCCAATAATCTGGCCACTTCGACGCCATTGGTCACCACTCGCAGGCGATGACAATGAGCCAGTTGCTGTGCCAGGTAATAGATGGTGGTGCTCGCATCCAGGATAATGGATGCCCCATCCTCCACAAGTTCTGCCGCGGCGCGAGCGATTGCCAGCTTGGATTCGGCATGTTCCTGAAAACGAACGCCAAATGATGAGTCAAATTGGGAAGGTTGCCTTCTCAGAACTGCCCCGCCGTGGACGCGCGTCAACAGTCCTTCTTCTTCCAGTGCCTTTAGGTCATTCCGGATTGTGCCCTTTGAAACACCCAACGCCTTCGCCAGTTCAGGGACGCGCGTACCTGCCTGCCTTTGCAGTATCTGGATAAGGGACTGCCTGCGTTCGTATGTGGTCACAGTAGGTGCTGTCTTTTGCTTTTTTGTGCTATTTTGTCAAAATGAAACAAAAATATAATACATTGTTTGATTTTTTTTGTCAATTGACATCTGATTATTAAAGTCACAATATTTTCATTACATTTATCGTCAGATCGTTTACCAGTACTGTCCAAAAACCTTCCCGGGCATTCTCCGCAATATGCGGGCTGTGCCATCGGTTCTAGTCCTGCTCGTTTACATGTTCATTCAGATCGACCACATTATGTCCATTAAGTGTGATAACGATATGCGGGCGGAGTCCACCATTCTCGAGAATGACATCAGCGAGCGGCGGATTCCACCTAGCCAGTTCGTTCAGCATCGTCCCGACTGTTGCTCCTGTTATGGGCACTTCCTTTGTCCCTGCGAGTTTTTGCAGGTTGGCATACAATTTCACAAGTGGCATGTTAATTACGCTTTGATAGTTCCTTCTTCTCGTAGTTCTTGATGACATTCATAAATTCCATACCAACGGGGACGTTTTTCTTCGAGCAATAGGTATCCCAAATCGCGCTGAATGGCATGGACTTCAATTCCTCCTGCAATGCCAAGCGGCTGGAGAAATCGCCTTCAATTTCAAACTTCCTAAGCATTTCCTGTGGCTCAAGCAATGCCATCAGCAACGCGCGCAAGGTGTTGCGTGCACCGACTGTCCACGCGGCGACGCGGTTGATGCTGGCATCGAAGTAATCCAGCCCGATATGAATCCGCTCGAGCGCGTCGTTGCGGACAATTTCCTGTGCAATGGCCTGTAAATCATCGTTGAATGTGACAACGTGGTCGCTGTCCCAACGAACGCCGCGGCTGACGTGTAACAACAACTGGTCAATATAAATCAATAACGATGAAATCTTATCAGCAATTGTCTCTGTCGGATGAAAATGACCAGAATCCAATGTAAGCAAAATTTTACGGCTGAGTGCGTAAGCGGTATAAAACTCCATGGAACCAACAACATAACTTTCCGAACCGATGCCAAATAGTTTAGGCTCCACTGCATCGAGGTTGTAGCGAGGGTCAATTTTTTCAGCGAGGATCGAGTCCAGGGATTCGAGAAGCAGGCGTCGGGGCGTTTGGCGATCCGCAGGGGAGTCCTTGTAGCCGTCGGGAATCCAGATGTTGGTTACAGCGGGCGTCCCCAATTCCTTTCCAAAATATTCGCCGATCTTACGGCTGGCAATGCAATGCTCAATCCAAAACTTGCGGATGCCTTCATCGCGATGGGAAAGCGTAAATCCATCAGCAGATTTGGGATGCGAGAAACAGGTCGGGTTGAAGTCCATGCCGTGACCATTTGCCTTCGCCCAATCTTTCCACGCGGAGAAATGCCGCGGCTCGATTTTATTGCGCTCCACTTTTTCATCTACTTCCAAATAAATGGCGTGAAGATTCAAGCGATGCGAGCCAGGTAATAATTTATAAACCACATCAAGGTCACTGCGAAGTTCATCCGCTGTGCGCGCCTTGCCAGGATAATTTCCCGTCGCGGCAATGCCGCCCGTGAGGTCGCCGCCAGGGTTTTCAAAGCCGCCCACATCATCGCCTTGCCAGCAGTGCAAACTGATGGAAACTTTTTCCAATTGCGCGATGGCTTGGTCAATATCCACGCCCATTTCGGCATAGCGTTCCTTGGCGAGTTGATATGCTGATTGTATTTTTGATTCAGATTGAGTCATGGCTACCTCTGGAAAATTTTTGGAGTTGCGGATTTGTCAGCGAACAGGATCAGTTGGGAATTCCTCTGAAGGGAGGACAGGACGGCGCTCGGCAATAGACTTCTTTAGACTCGCCTCAAACTGCAATTCCAAGAGACCGGCAATGCCAGGAACTGGTGGCGGAGCGCCCTTGCGGATGGAG
>DATDRD010000172.1:0-4789 GCA_035291925.1 Anaerolineales bacterium | reverse complement strand
GCTTTTGACTTTACTTTTCGCACTATTGACTGCATGTGCGCCTCAAGCCACGCCCACATCTGCCCCCGTGCCAGCGACGTTGACTTTCACCGATGGACTTGGCCGCGAAATAAAACTTGACGATCCTGCACAACGCGTTGTATCCATCGCTCCATCGAATACAGAGATATTGTTTGCAGTGGGCGCTGGATCACAGGTTATTGGCCGCGATGAGTTTTCAGATTACCCTGAAGAAGCCAAGGCTCTTGATATCGTTGGGGGCTCGATGGGACAATATAGCACGGAAGCAATCGTCGCTCTCGAACCAGACCTGGTGCTTGCGGCAGAAATCAACCCGCCTGAACTGGTGAAGCAGTTGGAAGATCTGGGTTTAACAGTTTACTATTTGAAGAATCCCACAACGATCGAAGAGATGTACACAAACCTGGAAATCGTTGCCCGGCTTACAGGTCAGGACGCGGCCGGGCTGGTTGATGCGCTCAAAGCCCGTGTCGCGGCGGTGGATGAGAAAATTGCCCCTATTTCTGCCCGCCCCTCCATCTTCTATGAAATCGACGCCTCGGACGCGTCAAAACCGTATACCTACGGCCCGGGCACATTTGGAGATTTGCTCATCGAGCGCGCCGGCGGATTCAACGTTGGCAGCGAGCTTTCAGATCCATATCCGCAGATCAGCCTCGAACAATTGGTCGTGTCGAATCCGTCCATCATTGTATTGGGCGATTCGATGTGGGGCATCACTCCCGAATCTGTAAAGGGGCGCCCCGGTTGGGAAACCATTGAAGCAGTGAAGAGCGGCAATATCTTCCCCTTTGACGATAACCTGGTCAGCCGGCCCGGCCCACGCCTGGTGGATGGGCTCGAGCAATTGGCGAAACTGCTGCATCCAGGGTTATTTGAGTAGAAGGTACACAGGTACACAAGCAGACATGTAAACACGTCCCCTGTGTACCTGTATACTTGTGTACGCGTCCCATGCGCAATCCGTTTATTTCCTCCTTCCTCTTGCTTCTCTTCGCCCTGCTCCTCAGCCTCGCGATCGGATCGGTATTCCTCTCGCCTGCTGAATTGTGGGAGGTGCTGATGGGGCGCGGCACGGAAATCTCGGCGTCCATTCTGTGGAAGATCCGTCTGCCACGGACAGTTTTGATCGCGCTGACAGGCGCGGCCCTGGGAGGCAGCGGAGCGACGTATCAGGGACTCTTCCGTAATCCGCTCGCTGATCCGTTTTTGATCGGCGTCGCCTCCGGCGCAGGACTCGGCGCGGTCATTGCGATGAGCATCCGGTGGCCGTATTCGTTCTGGGGATTGATGGCGATCCCCATGGCAGCATTCATCGCCGCATTACTGACAGTCTTCATCGTTTACACATTGGCACGCGTCGGACGGACCATACCCACCACCAATCTGATCCTTGCGGGCGTGGCATTTTCTTCGTTTGCAACGTCGCTCACTTCATTTCTCATGCTTCGTTCAACGAACGAAGTCCGCCGCGCGCTGGGATGGCTGCTCGGCGGCGCGAGCCAGAGTGGATGGACAGCGATTCTCGCGATCACACCTTATTTGATCATCGGTCTCGGCATTTTGCTTGTAAGCGGACACACGCTCAACCTGCTGCAATTTGGCGATGACCAGGCGCAACAATTGGGATTGAACGTCACGCGCGCAAAACGAATATTGCTGATCTCTTCATCACTGGCAACGGCTGCGGCTGTGGCGTTCTCTGGGATCATCGGTTTTATCGGGTTGATCGTCCCTCATATCCTGCGCTTATGGGGCAGCGCGGATTATCGCAGGCTGATCCCGTTATCCATTCTGGGCGGTGCGACTGCGTTGCTCGTTTCCGACGTTATTGCACGCATTGTACTTGCACCGCAGGAGATTCCGGTCGGCATTATCACTTCATTGGCAGGCGCGCCCTTCTTTCTGTGGGTCCTGCGCCGCTCAAAGAATCAAGGATTCTGGTAAACGCCGCTGGTCGAGTAGCTCTGAGCGTTTGTTGCGAAGGACATACACTTGCACCTGGCGCACACCTGCCCTGGCGGGCGGTGCCAGGGAGTGCAGGTGTCGAGACCTGCGATTAACAAGGATGTTAGTACTCATGCAAATCACCGTCCGTGAAATTGAAAAAGATGCTATTCAACATGTCAATCAATACGACAGTTCTTTCAGCGTTGATTCAAAACTGGTGTTATCTGCTGAAAATAGCAAGATAAGCTATACCGTCGTGGAGTTACCACCCTATGTAAAGCAATATCAGCCAGATGAAGTAGATTACAGTGAGTATGTTTTCAACCCCGATAAAACCATCTTCCTTGCTTATGTGGATAATGAACCTGCCGGACAGATCAGGATCATGAAGTATTGGAACAGGTATGCATATACTGATGACTTTGGTGTTGATGCCAAACATCGCAGACAAGGTGTTGGACGCGCCCTTATCCAGCGTGCCATGGAATGGGCAAAGACCAAAAGATTCCCCGGCATGATGCTGGAAACTCAAGATAACAATGTAGCCGCCTGTCGGTTGTATGAAAAATGCGGATTTGTGCTGGGCGGGTTTGATCAGTATGCATACAGGAGTTTGATTTCCAACCCTGAAATAGCCTTGTATTGGTATCTCTTTTTATGACGACGAAATGTTGAAAATACAAAATCTCTCGGTACATTATGGCTCCCGCAGCATTTTGCAGGATGTTTCCCTCGACGTGCAAAGCGGCGAAATCCTGGCGTTGATCGGGCCAAACGGCGCGGGCAAGTCCACGTTGGTACGCGCAGTGAGCGGGGTGGTCCCCTATACGGGTCACGTCCGCACGAACGGAGATGACTTTGCTTCCCTCTCGACGCTTCAACGCGCACGATATGTTGCCACCGTTCCGCAAGCCGTATCCCTGCCTCCCGCGTTTAGCGTGTGGGAGACGGTGCTGCTGGGACGCACACCCTATCTGAATTTTCTCGGCCAGCCCTCCGGCAAGGATGAAGATATGGCGCGTCAGGCTTTGGGACGCGTGAGCGCGCTGGCCTTTGTGGATCGACGCGTAGGCGAACTCTCCGGCGGCGAACAGCAACGTGTACTGCTCGCGCGGGCACTGTGCCAGTCCACGCCGATCCTGTTGCTGGATGAACCCACCGCGCATCTGGATTTGCAATATCAAGTGAATTTGTTGGAATTAGTGCATGAACTCGCGCATAAGGACAATCTCGCCGTACTGATCGCGCTACACGATTTGAATCTTGCCGCACATTATGCAGATCGCATTGCCCTCATGGTCGCAGGGAATATCAAAGCGATGGGGAGACCAAAGGAAGTGTTGCAACCGGAATTAATTGCAGAAGCCTATTGCCTGCCGGTGCAGGTGGTCAAACATCCGTTTTTGGATATTCCGCTGGTCTTGCCTGGGTCGGGGAAATAATCTTTCAAATGTCTATTGCTCATGCCGCCATCGCGCTGAGCGGAGCTCCGAAGGAGCGAAGTCGAGGCGCCCAGCGGCGTTTACTGCCTAATGCCAGCGCCGGGGACGACGCTTGCAGCGTGGTTTTAGGATGCCCTGAACCGCCTCCTGCTCTGCTTGCCATTTGTCCTCAAACCCTATACAATGGATTTATATAAAGTGCACGGAGGTATCTATGAAGCAGGATCGTTTTCTGACAGGAATTCTGATCGGTATTGCGGTTCTGGTGGTCATCGCGCTGGCGGTGTTCTTCACACGCTCTGATACGCAAACCTACGTTTCTGAAGACGCTCCTGAAGGCGTGGTGCACAACTATGTGGTGGCTGTGCTGAACAAGGATTATGAGAAGGCCTATGACTATCTGGCCGACCTCGACCACAAACCGACCTACGAACAATTCCGTGATGCGTTTTTGAAGGGGATAGTCAACCCCGACAACGCGGCGGTGGATATCGGGGGATCCGAGATCACCGGTGATACTGCGTCCGTCGAGGTTGTGCTGATCTACAATCCCAGCGACCCGTTCTCGACGGGTTCTCGTGACGTGCAGCGCGCCATCCTGGTCAAACAGGGGGGCGCATGGAAGATATCCTCCATGCCCGGCTATTATTTCTGGGAATACAGTTGGTATACGGAACAGCCGAAATGAAATCCATCCGCCGTTTATATTTCTACCTCGTTGCTTTCATCAGCATCGAGATCGTGTTGTGGGGGCTGGTCGGTCTGCTGCGCTCCATCGTAAACAAGACCGTATCAGGAGGAGCAGATGCGCTCGCGCAAGCCCTGGCGTTAGTCCTCGTCGGTGTACCAATCTTTCTCATTCACTGGTCCTGGGTACAACGCGCCTCTGCGAGTGAGCAGGAAGAAAAGACAGCCAGCCTGCGCGCGGTATTTCTGTACGCGATCCTGCTTGCCACACTGATCCCGGTCGTTCAAAACCTCCTGTCGTTCATTGACCGTTCGTTTGTTCAGATCGCCGGGCTTGGAGTGAGTCGGGCCTTCCGCGCATTCAGCGAACAGACCCTCGCCGATAACCTGATTGCCATCGTCATCAACGGGATCGTCGCGGCCTACTTTTGGAACATCCTTCGCAATGAATGGGCGACACTTCCGGACCCCCTTCGGGGTGAAAACTTCGCCGATGTCCGCCGGCTTTATCGCTATATCTGGATGCTTTATGGTCTGTTGATGACGGTCTTCGGCGCGCAGCAGATCCTGCGCTTCATCTTTTACATCCCCGGTGATGTTTTGGGAGAACTGGGACGCGAGGTCGCGGTCAACGGGCTGGCATTACTTTTGGTGGGGACTCCCGTATGGATATATTCCTGGCGCGTCAT
>DATDRD010000171.1:0-2706 GCA_035291925.1 Anaerolineales bacterium | reverse complement strand
ATGACGCCAACGATAATACCGATCCGTTCTGCGCCTTCGGCTCGGACGACGAAAGGCAATGCTGCCAGCAGAATAATCGCAGAATACCCCAGATCCATGGCACGCTCGATGACGATGGTCGGCAAAATCTCCATGAATTGCATATCCGATTTGCGGCTGAGCAGAAAAGCGCGCCCAATCTCCCCAAGCCGGAATGGAAGAAAATTGTTCAACAGGTAGCCTTCACCGACCGTCCACAAGACACTGCTGTATGATGCTCGGTCGCGCAGGAGCGTTCGCCAGACGACAGCACGCACTGCTATCCAGATAAAGCCGATCATGAGCGCGATCCCCAAAAGACCGTAATTTGCGTTACGGATGGCATCCAGCATCGCGCCCAAATCAACAAAATATAGAATGGCAATAATCAGCAGGATGCTAATCAGCGCGCCGGGAAGCCAGCGTTTTGCATTTTTCATGAATTCAATCCTTTTTAACCACGAAGAACACGAATATCACCAAGGTGGGAGGCTGAGGATTGTGAAGACTTCTCTTAGATTCTCTTTGTGTACTTTGTGCTGAAGAATCATTCCTCTTCCAATTTCAACACTGCCATGAACGCGTCCTGGGGGATTTCCACATTGCCGATCATTTTCAAACGTTTCTTACCCTTCTTTTGTTTCTCGAGCAATTTCTTCTTGCGCGTGATGTCACCACCATAACATTTTGCCAGCACATCCTTGCGTGTGGCTTTGACATTCGCGCGCGAGATCACGCGTCCGCCCGCCGAGGCCTGGATGGCGACATCATACAATTGCCGCGGGATCAACTCCTTGAGCTTGGTAATGAGGCGCTGGCCTTTGTGGTACGCGTCCTTTTCATGGACAATGGCGGCAAGCGCATCCACGGGTTCACCATTGACAAGGACTTCAAGCTTCTGCAATTTATCAGGACGATATTCAAGGAATTGATAATCGAGCGAGGCGTAGCCTTTGGTGCGCGACTTCAAATCGTCAAAGAAATCGACAATGATCTCGGAGAGCGGGATCTCATAATCGAGTTGTACACGATGCGGCGCGGGATACTCCTGCTGCTTGAAGACCCCGCGGCGCTTGGTGACCAAATCCATGATGGGACCATAGTAATCTGTTGGTGTGATGATCTCGATGGTCATCCAGGGTTCGCGGATCTCTGCGATATTGCTTTCATCGGGAAGGTCCGCGGGCGAGTCGACGGGGATCTTCTCACCGTCGTACATCAGCACCTCGTATTCCACTGACGGCGCGGTAAAGAGCACATCCAGATCATATTCACGTTCGATACGCTCCTGGATGATCTCCATATGGAACAGGCCGAGAAAGCCAGCGCGAAAACCAAAACCCAATGCTTGTGATGTTTCTGGTTGAAATGTCAGCGACGCGTCATTGAGTTGTAGTTTGTCTAATCCCTCGCGCAAGTCCGTGTAATCATCCGCCTCAACGGGATAAATCCCGGCGAAGACCATTGGCTTGGGGGTACGGTACCCAGGCAGAGGCTCCGAAGCGGGATGCGCAGCGCGGGTGATCGTATCCCCTACCCGGCACTCGTGTACGGTCTTGAACCCGGTTGCGATATAGCCTACCTCCCCAGACCCCAGCGATTGAACCGGCTTCATCCCCGGCGCGAAGATGCCTATTTCAACGGGCTTCATATCCACTCTGGTTGCGAACATTCGCAGAACATCGTTTGCTTTAAATGAACCCTCCACCACGCGCACGTAGGCAATGACACCCTTATAGGGGTCATAATGCGAATCAAAGATGAGCGCGCGCAAAGGCGCCTCATCCGCATCTTTGGGAGGCGGCACGCGCCTGACAATGGCCTCAAGAATTTGATCCACGTTGATGCCCTCTTTGGCAGAGATCTGGATAACGCCCTCAGGCTCAATGCCTAACAGAGCGCCCACATCTTCCGCCACTTCATCAGGACGCGCGGAGGGCAGGTCAATTTTGTTGATGACCGGGATGATCGTGAGGTCGGCATCGAGCGCCTGATAAAGATTGGCTAGCGTTTGCGCTTCGATGCCCTGGGTGGCATCCACTACGAGCACCGCGCCCTCACACGCCTTGAGGGCGCGGCTGACTTCGTAACCGAAATCAACGTGGCCTGGTGTGTCAATGAGATTGATCTCGTATTTTTGATTATCCTGCGCGGTGTAATACATACGTACCGCGGAGGCCTTGATCGTCACGCCTTTTTCGCGTTCAAGGTCCATCGTGTCGAGCATTTGCTCGGTCATATCACGATCAGAGATTGTGCCCGTGAGTTGGAGCAGGCGGTCAGCGAGTGTTGACTTGCCATGATCTATATGAGCGATAATACAGAAGTTTCGAATGTGGTCTGTCATATGCGGGGGAAAGTATAACCGAAATTAATTCGCTACTAAGAAAAGAGAGCACAAAGAAAAAAAAAGGGCGCCCATACGAGGCGCGCCATAACAATTTGTCATCCTGAGCCCTTCGACAGGCTCAGGATAAACTCCGCGAAGGATCTCAAGGCCTGAAGTAGAGACTCTTCGCTCGCACACCTGCCTGATTTGCTACACTTGCGCATGCGCTTAGCCGCGCAGCGGCAAGTGCAGGTGAGCAAATCACGGTCGGTGCCAGGGACGAACGCTCCCTCAGAGTGACATAGACTACATCTTTGCCAGCAGGTCGGATTTCTTCTCCTGGAATTCTGCTTCAGATA
>DATDRD010000170.1:0-4049 GCA_035291925.1 Anaerolineales bacterium | reverse complement strand
CATTGCGGGCGTCATCATTTACTTTACAAATGCCAATTGGCTCGACCCATTCGTCAGCGTGTTGATCGGCTTCCTGATCCTATACAATGCCTGGGGAATATTGCGTGATGCAATGGATATTTTGCTCGAAGCCACGCCGCGCGATGTGGACATCAAAATGATGGTGAAGGATATAGTCCAGGTCGAAGGAGTGCTCGGCGTTCACGACGTGCATGTCTGGAGTCTCACGCAAAATCTGCGCACCATGTCCGCCCATATCCTCACCGACGATCTTCCCATCAGCGCCGGGGTGAACATCCAGCGCCAGATCAACGAAATTGTTTTTCACCGCTATAATATCGCCCACGCAACCCTTCAACTGGAGTGCATTGACTGCCTGCCGAATTCGCTGTACTGTGATCTGAACGGCCAATATCATGCGGATGGGATACCCGCTTCACCAGCCACGACTTTGGTTGATTCCGCCAAATAGAATTTCTCAAAGAAAGAACAAGTCAATATTCATGAGGTACTTGCTTAATATCTGGCGGGAGTTTCCGTTTGGACTTCGATCATTCATTACAGGGACGATCAGGCCGAAGTTTCGTGTCGCGGTCGCTGCAATGATCTTTGACGACAAGGGATACATCCTTCTTTGCGAACATACCTATCGTAAATTTCATCCGTGGGGCCTGCCCGGGGGTGGTCTTGAGTACGGGGAGAACCCCGAAGATGGGGTCAGGCGGGAGGTGAGGGAGGAAACTGGGCTGGATGTGCAGGTCGAAAAACTCCTGTATGCCGAGAGCGCACCAAACAACCACCACATAAATCTGATTTACTTGTGTAAAATTGTCGGCGGCATGTTTCAGCCAAATCATGAAATATCGCAGACGCGATTTTTCAGCGTGGACGAATTGCCCAAACTGTTATCTTCAGAGCAGGCGGTGATAGAACGAATTGCAGGGTTGCTCTCCCTAAATCACATATCGAGTCCGGACAATGACCAACTGGCTTGAAGTTTCTCTTGTGGTCAATGGTGAACTGGCAGAAGCAGTGGCAGATGTGCTGGCGCGTTTCGCGCCGAATGGCGTGATGACTGAACAGGGTGTTAAGTATGTCGATGACGAGGACGCGGGCACGCCGGCGGGGCCCATCACCGTCCGCGCCTATCTGGAGATGAATGACCAGATCGAGCAGACGCGGCAAAAGCTTGAAGAGTCGCTGTATTATTTGGGCATGATCCAGCCTCTGCCTGCTCCCGTTTACAAACAGGTCGCGGACCAGAACTGGATGGAAGCGTGGAAGCAACACTATAAGCCTATTCTGATCGGTCAGCGGCTGGTCATCCTGCCTGCCTGGATGGATTCGCCCGATCCGAATCGCGTAGCCATTAAGATTGACCCCGGTATGGCCTTTGGTACGGGCACTCATCCTACAACGCAATTATGTTTGGAGTTGATGGAGAAATGGTTTGACTCATGTCACTCTGAGCGACACTTGCACCCGGCGGGCGGTGCCAGGGAAGAGCAGCTCGCTCAGAATGACATAAAAGTCATCGATGTCGGCTGTGGCTCAGGAATTCTTTCCATCGCGGCAATCAGGTTGGGAGCAAAATCCGCCTTGGGCGTGGATATTGATCCTGGTTCCATAAAGAACTCGCGTGAGAATGCAGATACCAACCATGTCGGTGATGAATTGATCCTTGGTGTTGGCTCCCTTCAGGAAATTCTTGACGGCAAATTTGCTTTCAATCAAGCGCAATTGGTCGTTGCAAATATTCTTGCGCCGGTCATCGTCCGTCTCTTTGATGCAGGTCTCGCGGATCTGATTGAAGAGAACGGCGCGGTCATCTTAAGCGGAATCCTGCAAGAGCAGGCACAGAGTGTCATCGAGGCCGGGCAGGCTGGAGGTCTAGGATTGAACGAGCGCAGGCAGATGGGAGACTGGATCGCGCTCGTAATGGGTCGTTCGATCCGCGTCAGTCCCGATGATGTACTATCTAAGTCCTGCTGGTGAGATGTTAGAATACCGCCCATATTTTTTTAACCAATAAAGGAGCTGCAAGATGAAGAGTAATTTTAGGATTATTTTGGCGATTGCCTGTCTGGCGCTGGCTGCGCTGGCATGCCAGGCAGTGAGTGGGGAAGGCGGCGACAATACACCTGTTGCTCCGACCGAGGCCCAGCCCAATATTCTCCTGAGCGATGATTTCTCTTCCGCTCAGTGGGGAATAGGCACCGACGCGGATAGTTCAGTGGAATATGCAAATGAGGCCCTGCAGATGATCATTTTCACTAAAAACAACTTCATGTTGAGTACACCGGATGAGCAGGATTATCAGAATGTGCATGTGGAAGTGACTGTGATTAATAATCACACGGATTCCACCACAGCATTTGGCCTCATGTGCAACCAGCAAGTGGCGGATGACTCTTTCTATTATTTTGCCATGACGCCGGCAGGACAATATGCAATTGCTAAAGCGACAGTGGACCAAAGCGATGTTTTCCTCACGAATAACGATGAATGGGCAAACTCCGACTTGATTGCGAAGGATGCTTCTTCGTATCGCGTTGGCGCGGATTGCGGCAACGGCACGTTGACCTTGTATGTAGATGGACAGCAGATCGCCTCAGTTTCGGATTCAACTTATACGCGTGGTGGCGTTGGGCTGTTCACATGGAGTGGGGAAGATGTGGCTTCGGCGAATGTGTCTTTTGATGACTTCGAAATGAGGGAACTTCCGTAGTCTCCCATTACTCTGACTTTGAATCCTGCGCTCTCATTGAGCGCAGGATTTTGCCGCTTGTTGCATGGATTATTGAACTTTTCAGAAGGATTATAGGTATCATCATATTTCTGGTTTAGCTACGCATGTCAGACCTGCGTGCGGCACTTCGTAATTCAATTGCTGAAATTCTGTGCTATGATTCAAGGGAAATGGATCGCCGCAAACTTCTTCTTTACCTGCTTCTCAATGTATTTGTTTCTGCCTGCGTGACGGGCGCGATCCTGTTCTGGTATGACCGCAATTACCGCTCCGTGAGCGTTTCTGCTGTTCAGCCTGCCGCGCCTTCGGCAAATCAGGCGGTTGCTGCACAGGCGACGCTTAATCCGCAAATCGATGTTCCTGTCGAAATTGTCAGTGTGATCGGCGCGGGGACGTTGAACGCAGAGTCGGTTGTGGTGAGTTACAAAGGTGGGGATCAGATCAATCTGGCGGGCTGGGAGTTGCGGGATGAAGATCGAAACGTTTTTGTGTTCCCTCAACTGGTCCTTCATACGGATGGCGCGGTGCGGGTGCATACTACCTCAGGTACAGATACCGTAATTGATCTATACTGGAGCGCCAGCAATCCCGTTTGGGAATCGGGCGAAGAAGCGCAGTTATTTGACCCGAGTGGAAATTTGCGCGAGGTGTATAAAGTGCCTTGATGCATCCGCTGGTTGAGTAGGTCGAGTGTTCTTCGAGACTGTATCGAAACCAGCAAAAACAGGTGAACATGAAATAGGTGGTTTCGATACATTCCTTGCTACAGCTCGGAATTACTCGACCACCGGTATATAACAAAAATGACTCAAGCTCTCTACCGCAAATACCGACCGAAAGAATGGAGCGAAGTCGTTGGACAGGATCACATCGTCACGACGCTCAAGAATGCCATCGTAGCAGATCGTGTTGCGCATGCGTATCTCTTCGCGGGTTCGCGTGGAACAGGCAAGACAACTCTTGCGCGACTTCTCGCAAAAGCGGTCAATTGTACAAATCCCGACCCCACCAAACGACCCGATAATGAATGTGAACATTGCAAAGCTGTCAACGAGAACCGTTTTCTCGATCTCATCGAAATCGACGCGGCTTCCAATACCAGCGTGGATGATGTCCGTGATTTGCGCGACAAGATCAACTTCTCACCTTCGCAGGGCAGGTACAAAATTTACATCATTGACGAAGTCCACATGCTTTCGACCGCGGCGTTCAACGCGCTTCTCAAAACGCTGGAGGAGCCGCCGCCGCATGCCATTTTTGTCTTGGCCACAACTGAAATTCACAAAATCCCCGCGACGGT
>DATDRD010000169.1:0-4581 GCA_035291925.1 Anaerolineales bacterium | reverse complement strand
ATGACGCGGATTCGTTTCACAGGCAGGTTCAACACGGACGCGAGCATTCTGCGCACATGGAACGGCACCTGCGTGGATGTGCGAATGACCAAACGATCATCTTCATCCCAATACGTCACACAGACATGCGGCTCGATATGTGCCTGCTGCACTTTGGGCACTTCGTATGCGGCTTCGAATATTTCATCCGCTTCCTTGAATCCTTTTTCCACATCACCGATGTCAATGCGGATTTCAGCAGCGAGATTGCGCGCGGGGTTGGAATCCGCGAAATTAACGAACTCAGGCTCATCGTGAATCCGAGGCGCATTAGAGTCCATTGCTTCACGCGAGTCCAGGATTGCATCCAGTATTTCGTACTCGACATCTATCAGGCTCAATGCCTTTTCCGCGATCTCCGTCGACTCAGCCGCGACCATGGCAACACGATCTCCAACAAATCTCACTTTGTTATCCAGCGAGAACGTATCCAGCGGTCCGGGGATCGGGTCCGACTGACCGGCGGTCGAATATATTACACGCGGGATGTCCTGCCATGTGAGCACTGCCGCAACGCCTTTCAATTCTCTGGCTTTGCTCGTGTCAATCTTCTTAATGCGTGCGTGTGCATGCTGACTCCTCAACACGCGTGCATATAACATGCCGCGTAGTTCAATATCCGCGGTAAAGGCGGGCTTGCCTTGCACAAGTTTGACCGCGTCCACTTTCTTTTCTGGCTTGCCGACGGTCTGATATGTTTGGGTTTGCGGCGTGACAACAACCTTTGGTCTGGTAAGGAGATTTGCAAATTGGTCGCTTGGGAGATTCGTTGGCTGATCGCCAGGCGGTTGATCGCTCCAACTTCCCAAATCCCAGTTGACGGAATCCCAATTGACCGGTTCATCACCGCGCAGGACGGCCGCGGCTTGTAACACGGCTTGCACAGGTTTGACGTACCCAGTGCAACGACACAATACACCGGCAATTGCATCGCGTACCTGGTCTTCACTTGGGTTCGGATTCCTGTCGAGCAGGGCCTTCGCTGCCAATATTTGCGCAGGTGTGCAGTATCCGCATTGGATCGCACCCGACTCGACAAATGCCTGCTGCAAGGGATGCAGACCTTCTGTTTTTTTCCAACCTTGTTCGGGATGCTCGCCCAATCCTTCAATGGTGACAATGTTATGCCCCTCAGCTTGCGCGGCGAGCATGGACCCCGCGTTGACCGGTTTGCCGTCGAGCAAGACAGTATCCGCGCCCGAGAGTCCCTGCTCATCGCCGAATTTGACTCCGTAGTAGCCGAGCCGACGAACAACAGCTAATAGGGTTTCGGCGGGGGTGCATTCGATCTCATGCCGGTTCGCATTAATGATAAGTTGGAGTTTCATGGTTGCTCCTTTTTCCTTGCATATACCAGGGATGTTGAAATCATACTATGCTTTGCCCTGTCCGAGCACACATTGTGTAGTATTTTAGGATTTCCTTCTCACTGCTATTATCTTCTTGGCTCTATTGCAGGATGGCTAATTCTCTGGCGATCCGCTGAAAAGACAATCAGATATACCGTGAGAATGAGTGAACCCAGTGAAACCCAGTTGAGAATCGCTTGAACTTTGGGGATTCTCCATTTGGGCTGTTTTCGTTGAACAAATGCCTGTAATTCCTTTTCTTCGCCGATCTTGATTGGCTCAAAAGGCTGAAGATCGTTCTGCCTTGGAAAGACCAAACTGGCCGGGTTGGTCATGTTGAAATAAATGCCATCTGTTTCAGTCACTGGTCCCGGTTGAACCTGGATCGCGACATCTTGCAGCCTGTAGCCCTGTACGCGATCATAGTCACTGAAAAGCGGCTCATAATGCAACAGGTTTGTGGCATGCTCAAGGAAAACCGCCTCCTCTTCGATATCAGCCACATGGTCGATGATAAACCTTTCGCCGCGATTAATTGCGGAATCCGTCTGCAAAGATAGTGTCAGATCGTAATGACGGGAATGTACATCGGGAGAAAAAAGGTTATAAGTGAACAGGGAAACCAGTGCCAGCCCGGCAGCGCTCAAGAACAAGGTTTGTCGAGGTCTTGCGCGGGACAAAGTCTCATACTCCATGACTCCCACCAGCACCAAAGGCAGGATAAATCCAGCGGCAAAGCGGACATTCACATGCATTGCTCGAAGAATGGGAAGGTTCTTGAGGTAAAGATAGATTAATCCCTTTGCCAGCGTTAATTCAGTAGTAATCCAAACACCCACAAGGAGAATCAGCCAGGTAATGACATAGGAGTATGCTTTGATTTCCGCAGGACGTTTTTTTCTGGCAATGCTCATCAATCGTGCCAGGCTGAACAGGAGCAGGATGATCAAAACAGGTGAAAGCCCAATATCCGTTTCCCAGATGCCAAAATATGCCCCGGTGACATTAGAAAGAGAACCCGAGAGCAGGGAAATATCCTGCCGGGCAAGCAACAGGAATGGAACAAGAAACATGACTCCCAGCAGCTGGGCGGCCATGCCAATTAAGGCTTGAGGGATCCCGACCGGATAATAATCATTGACAACACGCGGAAATAATTGCATGAGCGACATGACGGCATAGATTTTGGAGCTTGCTATTGCGCCTGCTAAGATAAGGCCAACTGCGAGTTTACGGAGAACAAGACCAGGACTGAAAATTTCCGGATTGGACAAGCGGATCAGAGGAAGGACAATCAGGAATGACAGTCCAAGAACGGTGATGATATAAAAACCGGTTTGATGGATCATCATTGCCAGAATGAGTCCGATGATCGCTCCGCCTTTGAGGAGGGCGTAACGGCCGTTCAATGCCGCGCTCAGGATAACGGCTCCCAGTGGGAAAAGTTGATGCCCGATGTGTCCAACAATCATATGCTCGATAAAAAAACCGTTGCCAATAAAAAAGATTGCTCCCAGGGTGCTGGATGTCCACTGGAATCTCATGATCTTATCAAGGAAGCGTTCGAACGCCATAAAACCAGTGAAGGTGATGATGAAAGTAGATATCAGCACGGCAATCCAGGGATTCATGAAGATGGTAAAAAATTGGACGACAGAATATTGAATATGCTGGGGATTGGGGTAGGCCGGCAGACCGCCGCCAAAACTTGGCGTGTACCACTGAATGGCAGGGCCATTCAAAAGCAGAAAGAGTTTGCTGTCGATCATGCGGAGAATAAAGTATCGATAGTCGTGGCCCACATTCGGATAGTCCCGGTTCATGAGAATCAGAATAATTGTGCTCGTTAAAATACCGCAGAGAAGCGGGATACATGTTTGCAAACGGTCTGCGATCTTTATCCGCATCTTTTTTCCAGATTGTGATAGTAGTTCACCCACACAAGTAACCTGTAATGGAATCGGTCATGCGCGAACATTGAAAAACATGCCAACGGATGTCAGGGAGCAGGGCGGACGACAGCACATTATCGCTCCGGCAAGGGATTAAATAGTTTTCGTCAGGCGGCTGCCCTGAAAGCTTCACCCTGTCATCTTGAATCCTTTGAATAGGGCCTGTGTTGTTGATGAAATGACGGCTATAAAACTTTGGTCATCTTGAGGTCGATATTTGCCGACTCAAGTGCATTTTGCGAACCCAGCACTGTCACCGCGTTTGATTGAGCCGCCTTCTCCAGCACCTCGCCAAATGCGATGAAGTCTTCGCCGTTTGTGGAAAGCACTTCTTCGCGAGTTTTCTGTCGCAGGGCATCCGTGCGATTAGTCAGGTAGCGCAACATGGAGGTATAGCCTTTTGCATCCGGCAGTTGGTACGCGTCCATGTCGCCGATCGCGCCGATGATGGCTTTGGTCAATTCGTTGTCGCTGAGGCGTGATGCATCGAGCCCTTTCAGGAAGGCGGCGGCTTTATCGTAATTTTCAATCGTCGCGGCGACATTCGGATCGCGATACGAGAGGTAGGTGAATACGCCGGATGCATCGTCGAAGACAGAGAATGCGCCATACGCACCGCCCTGCACACGGATCTTCTCCCATAAATACGCCATACGCAAATAACCGACCACCACTTCGGCAGAACCATCATACTCGTAGCCGAGATCGTACAGGTTTGCGCCTTTGCCAACATAGTTGACCTGCGCGGGGATGGTCAAGCCTTCCTTTATTTGCGCCGGTTGTATATTGAAAGCTGAAAGTTTTGTGTCTCGAGATGGCAGGCTTGAGAGGAAGGCCTCGAATTGTGGCTTGAAGATGTTCCAATTTGCGGAATCCACGGTTACATTGCCCAACAGCGTTTTGCGATTGACGAGCGCGGCGCGCATCGCTTCCAGTTTCTCCAGCACGGATGCCCACTTCTTATCCATGGCTTTTTCAAGATCTCGAAGAGCAAGCAGATAGCTAATCCCGCTCATTTGCTCTTTTGCCCAGCCTGATTCACTGAACTGCGAACGCAATCGTTGGTTTACATAAACATGTCCCTGTGGCACGAGCGCGGATTCCATGCCCGCCCTTTCTTCCAGAACGATTTGTTTGAGTCTCTCCCTGTTATCAAATTTTGCCGTGAGCAGGACATCCTTCAGGATATTCAGCAATTCAGCCGATTGCTGAACGGTGGCTTTGCCGCGCAGGAAAAGTTT
>DATDRD010000168.1:0-3188 GCA_035291925.1 Anaerolineales bacterium | reverse complement strand
CCTGTGACTAGAATCATGGGAGAAATTATAGCAGAGGAGAGATTAACACCCCGTGACCAGTGCAACTACAATGAAAATCCCCCTGCCCATGAACAGGGGGATTTTCACAAGGAGGAGAATAAACAATCAATTACATGACTTTAGATTCTGTAAAAAGTTACAGAGGCGCGCCCTACAAAAAGAATGACCAGACCGATGCGCTTGGCGGCCGGTCAAGCTCACTTTTTCCTTACATTCATTCTGATCTTTTTGTACGGCCTGAAATATTCGGCTGTGTATCCTGCAACCAACCATGTCAGCCCTGCAAGCAGGACGGCGGCGATCCATCTTATAACTGTGCTCATTTGTGCTCCATAATGTTTGAGTGCGGCTTTGTGTTCTGCAAATCAGCTCAACTTCTTTCCAGTCGGAGAAGAATGATGCTGCATTTACATGACGTAGATTCTGTAAAAGGTTACGAAAGGAAACTTGCAAAAAAGTATGTATGCAGGCTACAACAGAGACACCCGAGACCAGGCAGGACGGCTTTCACAATCACCTCCTCATCCGTCTGATACAGGTCAATGGCGGGGACGGTGGAGCCTCCATTCGTGCCGACGGGGCGCGTGAAGGCAGTTTGTATAAAAAACATCAGCATCGGTTAGAAGAAGTACAAGAGATCCGTTTGACTTCACTGATATTTCTCTAACAAATCTCTTGCCTTGCACCGACAGGCACGGTATAAAATATCTTCGAAAACAGGACAAGCAACAGAATGCCAGACATCGTTATCCTGGAATGACTCATGCTTCGGGATAACCGGAGCGATTCCTTTCAAGCAGGAGGCAGTCATGACTGATGCAAACCAAGGGACAACGAGGGATGAAGCCCAATCGTTTCATTTCAAGGCTGAAACCAAACAACTGCTCGATATCCTCATTCATTCCTTATACAAAGACCGCGAAGTATTCCTGCGGGAATTGCTTTCCAATGCTTCGGACGCGCTCAACCGGCTCCGCTTTGAGATGGTGACGAATCAGGATGTGCTCGACCCCAAAGCTGAGCTGTGCATCCGCCTGAAGGTGGACAAGGAAGCCCGCATGCTCACCATTCAGGATACAGGCATCGGCATGACCAGGGATGAGATCATCGAAAACCTGGGGACCATCGCCCAGTCGGGCGCCCGCAAATTCCTGGAAGTGACCAAGGATAAAATGGGGGATTTCGCCCAATTCATCGGTCAGTTTGGCGTCGGGTTCTACTCCGTTTTCATGGTGGCGGAGTGGGTACGGGTTACTTCGCGTTCATACAAACCGCGCGCGAAAGCAGTCAGCTGGCATGCCACCGGCGAGGATAATTATGAGGTCAGCCCTGCGGAGATGACCGAGCGCGGCACGAAGATCGAAATCAAATTAAAGGAAGAGGCGTCTGAGTTCGCAGAAGAACCGCGCCTGAAAAACATCATTCACAAGCATTCCGACTATATCGGCTTCCCAATTTATGTGGGGGAGGATAAACAACAGGTCAACAAGCAGACGTCCCTCTGGCGCACATCAAAGCAGGAAGTAACCGAGGAGCAGTACAAGGATTTCCACCGGCAACTGACGCTGGATTTCGAAGACCCGCTCCTGCGCATTCACATAGTCACCGACGCGCCGGTCCGATTGTATGCACTCTTGTACGTGCCGGGCAAAGCCGAGCGCGGCATTTTCTCCTTGCGCAAGGAAGATGGACTGAAACTGTACTCCAGAAATATTTTGATCGACGAGTACAACAAGGATTTACTGCCTGATTATCTGCGCTTTGTGCAGGGCGTGGTGGATTCAGAAGATCTGCCGCTGAACGTTGCGCGGGAAACCGTCCAGGCTACCGGATTGATGGCGCGCCTGAAAAAAGTGGTGACGGGTCAGGTGATGAAGGAACTCGAAACTCTCGCCAAAAAGGATGCGGAGAAATATCAGACCTTCTGGAAGGAGTTTGGCGGTTATCTCAAGCAGGGCGTGGCAGCCAGCCCGATGGAGGCTGAAAGCATTCATCCGCTCCTGCGATTCAGAACCAATTTGCAGCCTGAGACCTGGTCTTCACTGGAGGATTACGTCCGGCGCATGCAGCCCGAACAGAAGGTGATCTATTTCATTGTCGGCGATGATCCGAAGTCGATCCTGCGCAGTCCGCATCTGGATTATTTCCAGGCGCAGGGGACGGAGGTGCTGTTGCTGACAGAGCCGATGGACTCATTCATGCTGATGAGCTTGCGCAAGTACAAGGAATTCGAGCTGAAAAGTGTTGCGCAGGCTGAAATCCCCGACAAGCCCAAAGAATCGGATGGACAGGAACAGCTCGCTGAGGCGGAGTTCAGCGAATTAATTGAACGCTTCAAGCAGGTGTTGGGCGAGCGTGTGACCGATGTGCGCGCCAGCAGCCGTCTCTCGCAATCTGTTGCCCGCCTGGCAGATGCCGATGGCGCGCTCAACCCGGAATTACAGCGTGTGTATAGATATCTGGGCAAGGAGTATGAGATCCCAAAGAAAATCCTGGAGTTGAACCCCTCGCACATCATTCTAAAAAAGCTGCTCGATATGGACTCCAATTCAGAGCTGCAGGCCCTGATCATCGAGCAGATCTATGATAGCGCATTGCTCGTCGAGGGCCTGCATCCCGACCCCTCCAGCATGGCGGCACGCGTCGAGCAGATCATTGAGGCGGCGCTGACCCAGGGGAAGGCGCAAAGGTCGTGATTTAGTTACTCGCCTTACGTAGAACGTCCCGAAGGTTTTCTTGAAAAACCCTGTGAAGTCGTCCAAACCTTCGGGACGGTGCGTAACATCAGTTAAATAATAGCCGCCGGGGACGTTGGCTTGAGCAAATTTTGTGTTCATAAAAAATAACCGGCCTGGAAGATGAACCCAAGCCGGTATTTTCATTAAGTGTAGTCCATTATGGGAGGGAGAAATTCATCCCAGTGCTCCAGGGACCATAACCCCGCTATCATTCCAGGTCTGCACCCACCATCTGCAGTTGCCAGTGCTCAGAGTGATGTCGGGAGTGAAGGAACAGGTAGCGCCGCAGGCCGGAGACGACTCATACCATTGCTTGATGACCGTTGTCAGCGAATTATCACTATTGATCCTGCTCACCCACAGGTAATACCAGGTGGCAGGGTCTTCCGTATCGGTATCCGGTGAATGGAATGTCAGCGGTGGGATCAG
>DATDRD010000167.1:0-3552 GCA_035291925.1 Anaerolineales bacterium | reverse complement strand
GGCATTTCAACATGTCCCTTGAACGGACAAACGCACGATGAGCTGTTGAGCGCAGTGGAAAAAGCCGCGAAGGTATCGAAGGATAACGGCAAGAATCAAGTCAACGCCGCTTGATTTGACTACGGGATTTTGTGCCTCCTGTGTACTGCACCAGGCCGTCAGACTCCACAGTTGGCTTATCTCTGAATAACAAAATTGAAATAACCCAGTTGATAATCACCTCGGTCTTCGATCGTTACCGTTAAACCCTCGATCGGTTGTGAAGGGAAATATATCTGGCCGGTCACCACCTGCCCACCCTCAGGCTGCACCTTGACGTGGATATGCTCAATCGGCCTGCTGGAATATAAACCCGGCAGAATCGTTTCAAGATGGTAACGTCCCTGCGAGTCGCTGAATTGGTGGCCGCGTAAACGATAGCCTATGTTGTCGTATTCGCCGTTTGCATCGGCCTGCCAAAAGTCAAGCCAGGCGTTTGGCAAAGGCCGGCAATTCTGGTCAAGGACATAGCCGACGAGAAGGAGGCGCGTGCCTGGCATTCCTTCTTCCAAAAGTGAGTTGCGTTGAGGGGTGTTGGGGCTGTAATAAGGACCTTCTGTTTGCGATTGAGTCAGTGAATTGCAGGTGGGTGCAGGGAGGCTGATTCCCATCTGGGTAAAGAAATCATCGTCGGGAGAGGGGACTGTGGACAGGTCAATGGATTTGGTCAATGCGGGTGTAACGGGATCCGGCTCAGACGTGGACGGGGGCGGGGTATCTGTTGAAAATGATATTGGGTCAGGTTGAGTCGCCGCTAATTCGGATGTGTTCGCGCAAGCAGTCAAAATGCTTAACGCATATAGCAATCCAAGTATTCTTCTCATGAAAATTCTCCTTTCGAGTCTAGATGGACATTGACACATGCCTCTTACAGCCGCTTATAATCACATCTCATTGGAGGTTATGTGAACATTTTTCACAAGGTATTGGATTTTTATCGTGACCCTGAATACTTTTCAGAAGTTCGCAAGATCGCTGTGCCGATCATTATCCAGCAGTTGATGTTCTCGGGGCTGAACATGCTGGGCGTTGTGTTCGTCGGGCAAAAGGGCGACGCCTCGGTTGCGGCGGTCGGCCTGGCAGGGCAGATCGCCTTTTTGTTGAACCTGGTTCACTTTGGGATCATCAGCGGCGCGGCCATGTTCACCGCACAGTTCTGGGGAAGGCGCGACGTACCCAATCTGCGGCGTGTGCTGGGTCTGTGCTTGATACTGGCTGTTTCAGCCAGTATCATCTTTTTTGCACTCGCACAATTGCTGCCTTCACAGATATTGCATATCTACTCACAAGACCCGGTTGTGATCGAACTTGGAAGAAGTTATATCCGCACTTTTTCATGGACCTTCCTTTTCTTCGCGATCACCTTTAGCTACGCCCTGGTCATGCGCTCCACGGGCGATGTAAAAACACCGACCACCATCAGCGTCGGTGCATTGCTCATCAGTACATTCCTTTCCTATTCGCTGATCTTTGGGAAGTTTGGTTTGCCTGAACTGGGCATTCAAGGCGCGGCACTGGCGGCCGTGATTGCACGCGCGCTTGAGTGTGTGACATTGCTGTCGATTATCTACTGGAAAAAATCGCCTGTGGCCGCGTCGCTTCGCGAGCTCACGGATTTCGATACGGCTTTTATCCGCAAGGTCATCAAGCCCTTGCTTCCCGTAATATTGAACGAGTTGCTCTGGTCACTTGGCATCACAACTTACAATATCATCTACGGACGGATGGGGACAACATCCTACGCCGCGATCAACATCGTTTCCACAATCGAGCAGGTGGCGTTTGTTCTTTTCATCGGTATCGCGAACGCAACGTCAGTGCTGATCGGGAATAACATCGGCGCGGGAAAGGAGGAACGCGCCTACACTTATGCAGGCCGCTCGCTCGGACTGGGCATTGTCGGTGGTATGCTGATGGGAATCATTCTGCAGCTCGTCAAAGCACCTGTCCTCTCGCTTTACAACGTCTCACCTGAGGTGATTGAGAACGCAGGGTATATCATTAACATTGTCAGTTTGTTCCTATGGGTAAGAGTCAACAATATGACCATTGTGATCGGCATCCTGCGCGCTGGCGGCGATACGCGCTTCTCCCTCTTCCTGGATGGCATCATCATCTGGCTGGTGGGTGTGCCTGTGGCTTATCTGGGTGCATTCGTCTTCCACTTCCCTGTTTACTTTGTGTATCTGTGCGCGATGTCCGAAGAAGCCACAAAATGGTTCTTGGGGATCCATCGTTATTTCTCGCGTAAATGGATCAACAATCTCGCCGCGCAGGTCGAGGGCGTCTGATGCCCATTGTATTCCAGGCCCAATCCCTGCTGCGCAGGAAAACAACCATGAAACAAATTTTTATTTCCTAAAAGCCTTTCCTAAAAGCCTTGACACATTCGCCGCCTACAGGGTAAACTCGAAAACGCTTTAAGCAAATTCTAGGAAAGGAGCGCACTGCATGTATCCATCCAAGTTCATCACTATCTTTATCAGCCCAGATGTCGCTGGTAAATTGCCTTGTCGTAGTGCGCCTGTAGACCGTGATTAGGTCTTACCTGTCCTGATTTTTTGGGCTGTGGTGCACTCACCACAGCCTTTTTATTTAATTACCCCACGCGCCCTCATCCCCTGCCCTTTTCCCAAAATGGGAGAAGGGGGAGAAAATGAAATGACCACAATCGAGCCCACACTTACATTTGACTTCCGCAAGGCCATCGACGAGAACCGCCTCAAGGGCATCTGGAAGATGATGGTGGATTATCGCGTGCCATATCTCGCCGCGACCGCCTCGCTGGCTGTCTCCGCGCTGGCAAAGACGTTTACGTATTTGCTTCTGCGTTATTTCGCCGATGATGTGTTGACGCGGGGCGAATATATCGGGAACAGCCTGACGCAGACCTTTCTCTGGATCGCGCTTGGATTCGTGGGACTGGCCCTGTTCGAGGGCGCATTCTCGTATCTTTCCGGACGTTTGGCCGCCTACACGGCCGAGGGAATTACGCGCCGCCTGCGCGACTTCCTCTTCGACCACATCCAGCGTCTGAGCTTCTCCTATCACGCCACCACACCGACCGGTGACCTGATCGAACGCGTAACATCCGATGTGGACGCGCTGCGCCGCTTCTTCAGCGAACAAGGCATCGGCATGGGACGCATCATCCTGCTGTTCGTCATCAACTTCGTAGCGATCCTGAACCTGAACGTCAAGCTGGGACTGGTCTCGGTGGTCGTCATCCCGTTCATGCTGCTGGTGTCGCTGTGGTTCTTCAAGAAAGTGACCAAACGCTATGAAGAGTATCAGGCGCAGGAAGCCGTGCTCTCCACCACCCTGCAGGAAAACCTGACGGGCGTACGCGTGGTCAAGGCTTTCGCACGACACGAATATGAGAAGAGCAAGTTCGAGAAGGACAACTGGGGCAAATTCCTGAAAGGCAAACTATTGCTCTTCATGCACTCGCTGTTCTGGCCCCTTTCAGATATCGTGCTCGGACTCCAGATGTTGTTCGGGTTTGTCTACGCG
>DATDRD010000166.1:0-2065 GCA_035291925.1 Anaerolineales bacterium | reverse complement strand
ACTGCGGAACGATTTGTATCGTCCCAATATGACAAAGGTCGACGCGGTCAACGATGGCTGGGATAAGTTTGGAGATTTCGCAGAGTATGATGAATTTACGCGCGAGTGGCTATCCGCGAGCCAGCGCGTGTTGAAGGAGACAGGCACGCTCTGGGTCATAGGCTCCTATCACAACATCTATCGCGTCGGCGCAATCATGCAGGATCTGGGCTTCTGGTTTCTGAATGATATTGTTTGGATAAAAAGTAATCCGATGCCCAACTTTCGCGGTGTACGGTTTACCAATGCACACGAAACGATGATCTGGGCGCAGAAGAAGAAAGGTGCGAAATACACATTCAACCATCAATCTATGAAAGCCTTAAATGATGACCTACAAATGCGCTCCGACTGGAATCTCAACCTGGCAACTGGCAGACAGCGCATCAAGTCAAATGGAGCAAAAGCACACTCTACCCAAAAGCCCGAAGCCTTGCTGTATCGCGTGATCATGGCATCATCGAACCCCGGTGATGTGGTGCTCGATCCATTTTTCGGGAGCGGGACGACAGGCGCGGTCGCAAAGAAACTCGGACGCAACTGGATCGGAATCGAACGCGATAAAAAATATATCAAGATCGCGCAGAAACGAATCGACGCAGTGCAGGAAGCAGATCGGGAGGCGATGGAAGTCGTCAAACGGAAGCAGGTCAGAATCCCGTTTGGTGCGCTGCTCGAAAATGGATTGCTCAAACCCGGCCAAATCCTCTATTTTGCAAAGAACGGCGTCAGGGCGAAAATCCTGTCCAATGGGCACATTCGTTGCGGTAAGGTCACTGGCTCGATCCATGGAGTCGCCAGGACTCTGATGGAGGATGAGCCTGTCAATGGTTGGGATGTTTGGTTTTATAAAGATGAGAATGGGGACGCGAAATCGATCAATGAATTAAGAGGGCGGCTGTACAGTTTGGGGGATTCGCATGTCTGAGATTTTGTCTTTGAGGAGATCATATGAAAATTGGTGATTGTATGAAACGCAACGTCGTTTCAATCACTGAAACAGCTTCTGTACGTGAAGCCGCCGCGATATTCGTCAAGGAACATATTGGTCTTTTGCCGATCGTGGATCAGAACAATAAACTTGTGGGTGTGGTCGGTCTGCGCGACCTGCTTTCCCTGGAACTTCCGGATTTCGTTAACTTTGTCGCAGATGTTGACTTTGTCCACGACTTCGGTGCGGTCGAGACCACGCGTCCTTCAGCGGACGTGCTCGATAAATCGATCAAAACTCTCATGAAACCCGCCATCACCGTCCATGAAGACAGCGGGTTACTGCGCGCCTACGCGTTGATGTTGCAGCACAATTTGCATGATATGCCGGTTGTCTCAGAAGATGGGAAACTTGTTGGAGTGGCATCACGGGTGGACATTGGGACAACGATCCTTTCAGCCTGGTCAGAAGTGGAATAGCAATGCTCCTTTCCGCCATCCTTTCAATCCTGATATTCATAATCAGCCTGGTATTGATCTTTTCCGAGAAGATGAATCGCTCCATCGCTGGAATTGCCGGAGCGGTATTCATGGTCGGTGTCGGAAAAATCCTGGGTTTTTATTCGGAAGAAGCTGCCCTGGAGGCGATTGACTTCAATACTCTTGGGCTTTTGCTGGGAATGATGATCCTGGTTGCCATGCTCGAGCCGACAGGATTTTTTCAATATATTGCAGTATGGGCTGCCCGTGCCTCTGGGGGCAAGCCTGTGCTCTTATTTGTATTACTCGGCAGCATCACAACTGTCCTTTCGATGTTCCTCGACAATGTGACAACCGTTGTTTTGATTGCGCCTGTAACAATTCTTATCTGTGAAATCCTCGGTATTAGTCCACTACCCTATTTGATGGCCGAGGCCTTGCTTTCGGATACAGGCGGCGTAGCAACGTTGGTCGGTGATCCACCCAACGTGTTAATTGGCTCGGCAGCCGGCTTTTCATTCAATGACTTTCTTATCTATGCCCTTCCGATTGTGGCGGTGGCATGGGTAGCCACGTTGGTGTTGCTACGTTTTCTGTTTCGCGATGAATTGTCGAA
>DATDRD010000165.1:0-6483 GCA_035291925.1 Anaerolineales bacterium | reverse complement strand
TGGATCCCGAAATCGAGGGTAGAAACCGCTTGATCCGGGAGACCAGTTTGATGCGGTTTGCCGCGCACATTTCATCTCCTGATTTGATCGTTGATGAGAGGCGTGCCAGGATGCCCGATATTTATGCTCCCGAGCCTGGGCATGGATGGTGCTATTATTTCGAAAAGGCCGATCTGGCGCGGCAGTTTGATGATTGGGAAGAGGTGGTTAACATCGGAGATACTGCATTTAAGTTGGACGACCATCCTCGTGATCCCATTGAATGGTTTGTATTCATTGAAGGCTATGCTCATGTGGGGGAGTGGGAGCGCGCGCTTGAATTATCACAAGAGTCATACCAGGCGTCGCAGGATGATGCAGATCTGGGGCGGTTGCTGTGTCAGTTGTGGGAACGCATCGAAACGGAAACAACTGAAAGCCGCCGCCCTGCGACCGATGGGAGTGTCGAAGGGGTAGAAAGAAGCGAAGTTTTGTCCGAAGTCAAGAGCATATTCGCATGTAATCCATGAGAAATGTACTTGCCTTTCCCTTGTGATTTGTCATACAATATGCTTGTGAATCAGCCGTGATAAAATTATTTTGTATAGACAAAATAGAGAATCGATTTGATGTTTGAAAGGAGGCGCCCCGAAAAACAAATAACATTTCCGCTCGCTGTCTGTTCCATACCTACACTTTTTTCAAGGAGATGAAGAAAATGCCTAAAAACTTGATACGCCTCGCATTGTTTGCGATGGCACTTATGCTCGTCCTTTCGGCTTGTGCTCCGCAGGTTGAGGAAGTCGGTGGATTCCAGATCCCTGCTGTCCAGAATGATAAGTTCAATGTGGCGATGGTTTTGATCGGACCGCATGATGATGGCGGCTGGTCGCAGGCGCATTATGAAGGTCTGCTTTATGTCAAGGAGAATGTGCCGAATGTCAATATTGCCTACATTGAGAATGTGCCTGAAGGCGCAGATTCAGAACAGGTCTTCCGCGCGCTGGCTCGCAAGGGATTTGATCTGATCTTCGGCACATCATTCGGTTACATGGACCCCATGGAAACTGTCGCAGGTGAATTCCCCGATCAGATGTTCATTCATCTGACAGGTATCAAATCCAATGAAACCAACTTTGGCAACCTGATGGGCGCAATGGAAAACATGAAGTATCTGGCAGGCATGTTGGCTGGTGCGCGTGCCAAACAGGATGGTAATCTGAAGCTCGGGTATATGGCAACGTTCCCGATCCCCGAGGAACTTCGCTTGGGCAACGCGATTGCGTTGGGTATGAAGAAGACTTGCCCCGAGTGCACCATGGATGTACGCTGGATCAATACCTGGCACGACCCTGTGCTCGAGAAGGAAGCCGCGGCTTCCCTGTTCGATGGGGGCGCGCAGGTTGTGTTCACCGGCGCGGATACTCCCGCTGTTGCCGATGTGGCGCAGGAAAAGGGCAAATGGGGCGTGACCTATGACTGGTACGGCTCCTGCAAAGTGGATGCCTGCCTCACCGCCCCCTACTGGGTTTGGGGACCGATCTATGCTGGAATCGCCGAAGGCGTAATCGCTGGGACGTATAAACCAGGCTGGGATTATTTTGATGCCGATACAGGCGCGCTGGGTCTGTATGGCTTCATGGAAGGTCAGGAACTTCAACCCGGCGTTGCAGATCTTGATCCTGCGGTTGTTCAAGAAGTACGCGACATCCTTGCTCAGATGCAGGCTGGCACGTTCACCCGCTTTGATGTGTTCTCCGGACCCATCAACGACAACAAGGGTAATGTGGTCCTGCCTGCGGGCCAAAGCCTGGAGCAGGTTGATCTGGATGCCTTCCCTGAATTTGGTTTGCCATGCAGTGTTGATGTATGTATGAAGTGGTGGGCTGAGGGGATCACCGCTGAATTGCCTGAGTAAGATCGTTCGATGAATGGGGCAGGATGATGTAGTCCTGCCCCATTATTTGTATAACGTCATGTGTCATTGCGAGGGCTGTTGGTCGAGACGTAATCGTCGAGACCCAGCCCGAAGCAATCTCAACTAACCATTGAAGACGAGATTGCTTTGCTCTCTGCGGGTTGCTTGCAATGACCGACTTGCCTAGGAGGCACACGGTGACAGAAGCAACACCCTCCGATTTGATCGTGGAAATGAAAGGCATTGTCAAGCGGTTTCCCGGCGTGCTTGCCAATGACCACGTGGATTTTGAATTACGCGCGGGAGAGATCCATGCCTTGCTGGGGGAGAACGGAGCGGGCAAGAGCACGCTCATGAACGTGCTGGCTGGTTTGTATAAGCAGGATGCTGGAATTATTAAAGTGAAAGGCAATCCCGTTGTATTTTCTTCTCCGCGGGATGCCATCAAGGCAGGGATTGGCATGGTGCACCAGCATTTTATGCTTGTCCAATCACAGACTGTGACCGAGAATATTTTGCTCGGCCTCGATGAGCCGCGTTTTCTGATGCGATTGAATGAGTATGATAAAAGGATCGTGGACCTCGGCGATAAGTTCGGGCTCAAAGTTGACCCGCGTGCGAAGATCTGGCAGTTATCAGTTGGCGAGCAGCAACGCGTGGAATTGTTGAAGATGTTATATCGCGGTGCGAATGTACTCGTCATGGACGAGCCGACCGCTGTCCTTGCACCAACGGAGATCGATGGATTATTCGATACTCTTCGTTCCATGGTTGCACAGGGCAAGTCGGTTATTTTTATCAGTCATAAATTACAGGAAGTTACTGCCATTGCTGATCGTGTGAGTGTATTGCGGCGTGGTGTGGCTACGGCTTCTGGTGTGCCAGCCAAAGGTGTGAGCCGCCAGGAACTTGCGCGCTTGATGGTGGGGCGTGAAGTGGTATTCTTCGTTGACAAGAAACCATCCAAACCAGGTAATCTGGTTTTGGATGTCAAAGATGTCTATGCAGAGAATGACAAAGGTCTGCAAGCCTTGCGCGGACTTTCGCTCAACGTGCGTGAGGGGGAGATCGTCGGCGTGGCAGGTGTGGCAGGCAATGGACAAAATGAACTTTCACAGGTCATCACGGGTCTGCGCAAATGCAGGCAAGGCACGGTGACGTTGAATGGAGACATGGTCAGCAACCGCGATACGTTGTTTGGCATTCAGCATGGGATGTCCTATGTCCCCGAAGATCGCACACATGTTGGCTCTGCCCCAAATCTCAGTGTGACGGATAACGTCATCATGAAGAATTATCGCAATCCGCCCATCTCGGAGCGCGGCATGCTGAATATGCTCGCGGCGACGAAGTTTGCCGATGAACTCAAGAACGCATACGATATCATCGTGCCGAGCGTCAAAACACCGGTTCGACTTTTATCCGGTGGAAATTTGCAACGCGTGATCCTGGCGCGTGAGATCTCGGGACATCCGGAATTCATGGTGGCGGTTCAACCCACCCGTGGGCTGGATGTGGGAGCGATCGAAGGAGTCCACCGCCTGTTGTTGACCCAGCGCGAAGCGGGCGCGGCGGTGTTGCTCATTTCTGAAGAGTTGGAAGAACTGTTGGCATTGAGTGACCGCGTCTATGTGATCTACGAAGGGAAAATCATGGGGGAGATAAAGGTCGTATCCGCGGAACCAGACCAAAGTCAGATCGAAGCGATTGGCTTAATGATGACGGGCACACCGTTGGACCAAATCCAGAAAGAGGGAGTCACGGCACATGGCTGAATCCACTTTGACAAAACGACGCCTATCCTGGCGAATTAAACTCGAGCCGCGCCTTGATGAACCATCGGCGTGGTATCCTGCCGCGGTTTCGTTGGGCGCCATTGTGGTCGCGTTGATATTGGGCGGAATCATTATCTCGATCGTCGGAGGCAATCCGTTTTTATCGTATGTGCATATTGCGCGTGCATCTTTTGGCGATGTTGGTGTGTTGTCTGACACGATTGTGAAAGCGACGCCGATCATTCTCGCCGCGCTGGCTTGCTCGATCGCGTTCCGCATGAAGTTGTGGAACATCGGCGCGGAGGGACAGTTCATCATGGGCGCGTTCGGTGCGAGCGCGATCGTGCTTGCGCCTGTCCTGCCCCCTGAAGCTTCGCGCTGGCTTTTCATCCCTGTGATGGCGATTGCAGGCATGGCCGCGGGCGCGATCTGGGGTTTTATCCCCGGCTATCTAAAAGGGAAGTTCAACGTGAATGAGATCATCAGCACGTTGATGTTGAACTACATCGCCGTGGCATGGGTCAACTTCTGGATATTCGCCGTGTGGACCGAAGGGGGCTTTCAGATGAGTCCCAAGTTCCCGGAGACTGCATGGCTGCCGCGTTTGTCTGAATATGCTTCGACCATTCCGTTCTTTCGCGGTTTGACCACGCACGGCGGTTTGCTGTTGGGAATTATTGCGGCAATTGCCTTATGGTTCATCGTGTATCGCAGTCGCTGGGGCTATGAGATTCGTTTGATAGGTGACAATCCGAATGCCGCGAAATATGCTGGCATCAACATAACACGCAATACGATCTGGGTGATGATGCTTTCCGGCGCGCTCGCAGGGCTTGGCGGCATGAGCGAAGTGGCAGGCGTGGTGCATCGCTTGCAGACAGCACCCGTTGCGGCAGGGTATGGTTTTACGGGCATTATTGTTGCTTGGCTTGCGAAATTGAACCCGCTTGTGATCATCCTGGTGTCGATCCTGTTCGGCGCATTGATCCTTGCCGGGCGTGAGATTCAACCATCCGGCATTCCAAAAATGATTCAGGGCATTATTCTCGTCTGTCTCATCGCAAGTGACTTCCTTCTGCGCTACCGGGTTCGCCTGGTACGGGCGCATGCGGAGGCGTAAATCATGGATCCCATCATCATTCTTCAGGCAGGCGTTGCTAGCGGAACAGTTCTATTATTTGCCACATTAGGAGAAGTGTTCGCCGAACGTTCGGGTGTGCTCAACCTTGGTGTGGAAGGCATGATGCTCATCGGCGCGATGACAGCCTTCAGCGTGACCATTGCCACAGGCAACCCATGGATCGGCGTGCTGGCTGCCATGTTCTTCGCGGGGCTGATCAGCCAGATCCATGCGTTCATTGTCATTACACTTCAAGCAGACCAGGTCGTGAGCGGACTTGCTCTCACGTTTCTCGGCACAGGCATCAGTCTTGTGTTGGGTGAGGGCTTGAGCAAAGCGGGCACAGTTTCTCTCATGCCTTCGTTCTCCATTCCGCTTCTTTCGCAAATCCCTATTCTCGGCCCCATCTTCTTCACGAAACAAAGCGTGTTGGTCTACTTTGGTTATCTGCTCATACCGCTGGCATGGTATTACATCAATCGCACGCGGCCGGGTCTTCATCTTCGGGCGGTAGGGGAATATCCTGCAGCAGCAGATGCACTTGGCATCAATGTCTTTCGAATGCGCTATTTCTACGTCTTTGTCGGTGGTTTGCTGGCTGGGCTTGGCGGCGCGACGATCAGTCTCGCAGTTTCGCCCGGTTGGTTCAGTGAACTCACTACGGGCGGTCAGGGTTGGATCGCTATCGGCCTGGTGATCTTTGCTCAATGGGATCCAATTCGCGCCGCGGTCGGATCGTACGCGTTTGGCGCGCTCCGCCGCCTCATCCTCGACATTCAAGGTCCGCTCACCTTATTCGGTGTTGACAATCCCTTCTACTACAATCCTTACTGGGGCTTTTTCCTGCAAATGCTTCCATACGCGTTTACGGTCATTGTGTTGGTGATCGGTTCGCGCGAGGCCATCCGCAAGCGAATCGGCGCGCCTGCCGCGCTGGGCAACCCGTATATCCGCGGTGAACGCGGTCTGTAGTCAGCTCTTCTTTTTTTCAGGTTTATTTAGCCTGCCTGCGGGACGCGCATCCCAATTGAATATTGCGATGTCCTTGATTCGAATTCAGTACTCTTACTGCCACAGGCCCGGTTGGATAAGCGCTTCCAAATCGGTTTAGACATTCTGGATAATTATCATACTAATCCTATTACAAAATGTCTGACAGCTTTTCAGAGCTTCCCCTACATCTGGCAGTTATCAGTGGGACAACAACAGCGCGTTGAAATTATCAAAGCCCTTTATCGTGGGGCAGCTTTGCTTATTTTGGATGAACCGACTGCCGTGCTTACTCCTCAGGAGGTGGATGAGCTGTTCATCATCATGCGCCAGATGGTTAAAGATGGACATGCTCTGATCTTCATCTCACATAAATTGCATGAAGTAGTCGAGATCAGCAATCGGGTCACAGTCCTGCGCGATGGGCGCAAGATCGGCACGCGCCTGACTTCAGAAACAACAAAACAAGACCTCGCAAACGGGACGGTTGGCCGTGATATCGGCTTCGCACCGGACCTCGGGAATGTAGAACTCGGCGAAGTCCGTCTGCAGCTCAAGGATGTATCATGTGGAAGTGATCGCGGCACGCCGGGTTTGCGCAATGTCAGTCTTGAAGTGCGTTCCGGCGAGATACTGGGGATAGCAGGTGTGTCCGGCAACGGCCAGGGCGAACTGGCTGAAACCATTACCGGCCTGCGCAA
>DATDRD010000164.1:0-3750 GCA_035291925.1 Anaerolineales bacterium | reverse complement strand
CCTCCACCACCCTCTCCCCCGCCCTCATCGCCGGGATTGTTACTGTCATGACACTTCGTGCAGGTCGCCGTGTGCAGTGTCTTCGTGTGGCAGTCGCGGCAGGATGCACCCTCATGACCGCTGTCAATTGCCGGATGCTTGCCGCGATATTTCGCAGACCAATTGTTTGTCGTGTGGCATCCAGCACAATCGAGGCCAAACAAACCCGCATGGTAACCCGGATCCCCATGACAGCTCGCGCAGGCAGTTGACAGTCCGGCAAATTGACCGGACGAATGGCATTGCTCGCAAGCCAGACCCACATGCCGGCCCGTCAATGGGAAGGCGCTCAGGTTGTGGTCGAAGTCGGCATCCTTCCAATCCGATGGATTATGACAGGCGGCGCAATCCGTGCCATATTGCCCGGCGTGTTCGTCATCCGGTTGGTGGCAGGAATAGCAGTCCATGGGCGTGTCTTTGAATTGTCTATTCGCGTGACACGACTCGCAGGAGACCTCCGCATGCGCTCCTTCCAGTTTGAAGACCGATAGGTTGTGATCGAACTCCGCAGGTGACCAGCCATCCGTCGAGTGGCATTCAGCGCAGTTCAAACCGAAACGGCCCTCATGAGGTTCATCTTTACGATGACATGATAAACAATCCTGTGGGGCGGATTGCAGGTCCGCGATCGTGCGCGCGTCGAGATGACACTGCGTGCAGATCACCTCCGCATGTTTGCCACTCAATTGAAATTCGAAACGAGCGTGATCGAAATCATTCCCGTAACGATCCACTCCGTCGTGGCACGCAAGGCAGTCCGCGCCAAAGGAAAGGAGATGGGCCTGGGTGAAGGAAACGCCGATTTGACGGTGGCAGGTTTGGCAGGAGTCTGGTGCGAAGGTCGTGATGTCGCCCTGATGACAATCATCGCAGGTGAACGGTACATTCGCAGCCGTGAACTGGTGACCGTCCAAGGAGAATCCCACCACCTCATGCGGGAAAGCCGCGTCCTCCATCACCGTGAGTTTCGCATCGGCGCCGCGATGTTCAGGGTGACAATGACGGCAACCGAGATTGGGATTTTCGTGCAGAAGAGTGCCGTGCATGGATGCGACATCGCGCATTTGTACAGCAACATCCGTGTGACAGTCCGCGCAGCGATCCGGCATAACCGCCGCTTCCCAGGGCGCGGTGTGACAGGCTTTGCAGTCGCCGCCAATCTCCGCGTGGGATGTGACACCACCAAGCATTTTTCCACTCTGTGCATTCAAAGGGCCGGGGTTATATATCAAACCGCCGCGTGCATAAGCATAGCCGGCGATCACAAATGCTGTGATCAGCGCGGCGATCAAGCCAGTGCCTGTTAGACAGCCGAGACGACTATTTCGCATTCTGCCTCTGGGTCTATTTCAGGAAAGTGGCGTAATACAGCGCCGCACCCGCGTGAACGAATGCGGAGACAAATAGCGCCATTCCAATTGGAATATGAACTGTATGCCAGAGTGCCATCAACCGGCGCGCCTGTTTAAGGGCCTCCTGTGAAAGTGTCCCTTCGATCTCAAGCCCATCCATCGTGCGCGGGATGCGGGTGTAGATATAACGTCCGATGAAGCCGCTGATGACGATAACAATCGTAAATAGAGTTGTTACACCTGCCAGCCCATTGAATTTCCATGAAGTGTGAAGCAGCACCATATAGGGCCCAACCAGTCCCGTGAAGATATGGAACTGCAGCCAGTTTGACATCCTCCCCCAACGAACACTGCGGCTTCTTTTGCGAAGACTATATAACGTCTCGGTCATGAGCATGAAAACAAAACCGACGATTCCCAGGCCATGGCCGAACAACTCACTTGCAGGCGGGATCTCACGCGTCAAAACGACGACCAGGCCATATAGCCCCGTGATTATGATCATTGCAAGAAATGCCAGCCAGAGTTCCCTGTTGCCACGAAGCATATCTTTCCTCCAGCCGGAACATGTACACCAGGACAATATTATGGTCCGGCATCTGTGAATTACAATCTAGTGTGGGATATTCGCTCCTGCCCAAAACTCCGCCACGATATCGCCTATCCGGGCTTTCGGCGCGAGCAACCGTTCACGGATCGGTGAAATATCCATGTTGCCTGAAATGATCTTTTCCAATGGGAACGAAAGTCTCTGGTCACCCATCACGATTGCACCCAGCAGTGTTTTTTCTCCAACCAGCAAACGCAAACGATTCACTTCGAAGCCCGTCTGCGCGACCATTGAGTCCGGTAACTGTCTCCATGTCTCGCTATCGCCGCGCGCGATGCCCGCCAGATCCTCATCGCGGCCGCGTCCCACTGTGCCGATGATCGTTGTGGTTAATCCTGCCAGCCGCGTCACGTTGAACGGCGGAGATTTGATATAGGCTGTTTTCCTGCCAGCCATGTTCAGCCCGGCGATGTGCCCCTGCTGGCGAGCCGGACCCCACAAACTATCCAGAATGGATCGTCCGGTCATCGGGTCATAGGCTTGTGCCACATCGCCCGCCGCAAAGATATCGGGATCATTCGTCTGCAAATATTCATTGACCAGAATGCCGCGATCGATCGCCAACCCGGCCTGCTTCGCCAGATCCACGCGTGGGCGGATCCCAATCGCGTACGCGACCAGGTCGCATTTCAACTGCTGTCCATTCAACAAACGGATTCCGCTTACCCTGCCATTCCTGCCCGTGACCTCAATGGCTTCGGCATGATGGTGCAGAGTTACGCCTTCTTCCCGTAAGCGCTGCTCTACAATACGTGACTCCTGCTCATCGAGGACATTGCTCCAATAACGATCCCCCCGCAGCAGATAGTGGACTTTCATGCCGCGGGAAACAAATCCCTCCACCAGTTCAAGCGCGGTGATCCCTCCACCCACCACGACCGCCGACTTGCCGCGCCGCGCGTGCTTCAGAATGCGTTTCGCGTCCTGCATGTGATCGAGCTTGAGCACGCCTTCGAGGTTTGCCCCCGGAACCTCCAACGGCAGGGCCTGAGCTCCAACTGCAATTAACAAACGGTCATAAGATAATGGCGCCTGACCGGCGAGTTCCAGCGTATGTTGGTCTCGTAAAATCATCGTTACCCGCGCTTTGACATAATGAAAATTCAACTTGCGCAGATCGTAGGCTGTACGCGGGAATAGGGCCTTGTCGTGCAGTTCGCCTGTCAGGTAATAAGCAAGCCCGGGCCGTGAATAGAATCCGTGTGGATCCTCGCCGATCAATGTGATCTCGACCCCATCCCCTCCCCTGATAGGAGAGGGGTGCACAGAGCGAATTGCCTCAATCGCGGCAATCCCCGCCACGCCTGAACCGATAATTACGTAGTTCATTCGCGCCCCTTTGCAAACAAGTCAGTCTGTTCGAAACGCAGTACCCCGCGCGGGCAGCGCGCCACGCACTCGCCACACGTCAGGCACTGGCTGTGTATGACCGGCTCCCCGCGCCAGGCATGGGCACGCACATCAATGCCAACAGGACAATTGTATGTACAAATGCCGCACTGCACGCAGCGCGCTGAATCAGGCGTCACCTGTCCTGAGGCGAGAACTGTATGCTTATCTGCATCCCGTTTGAAGATTCCCAAAAACTCCATATAGTAGATAGTCGTGCAATCAAGAAAAAAGTTACGGGTTGTTAAATTCATTACAAACTATTTCATCTTTCCAAATGGATTTGGGGGAGGCCGGGAGGGGTAAATCGAGTAGGGAGCGGTGATTAGCCGCTCCCTCTCACACCACCGGACATGCGGG
>DATDRD010000163.1:0-10048 GCA_035291925.1 Anaerolineales bacterium | reverse complement strand
CCGGAACTGGCGCAATTCAACGAGCCGCTTGAAAAGATATCACCCGATTCGCTGCGCAAGTTCATCCAGCCGTTCGGCCTCACGAACATCAATCCTGAAGACCCATCCAATCTCCTCATCGTTCTCGAATTGTTTCGGCTCGATGGGCAGGATGAAAACCGCTTGAAGAAAGTATTACAAGGCGGCGCCCCCCACCAGGTACTTAACGCACGCAAACACACGGAAGAATCACAGATCATCGCCGGTGCGGGAGCCTTTGGCGCGGTGACCATCGCAACGAACATGGCTGGCCGCGGTGTGGATATTAAACTCGGTGGTGAATTGGCTGAAGAGGTCATTGCAGAAGTTAACCGCGTTCTTCGCAAAGCGGGTTATGAAAATCCCTTCGATATGACCCTCGAAGAACGCCGTCAGGCTTTGAAGAAAGTTGACCCCTCAAATTTCGGCATTTACGAGGCTGAGGTCGAACTTTTCCTGCAATATTTTGAAGACATGGAACGCGTAAAAGAGCTGGGCGGCTTGCATGTCATCGGTTCGGAACGGCACGAGGCGCGGCGCATTGACAACCAGTTGCGCGGTCGTGCGGCGCGCCAGGGCGACCCTGGATCTTCACGTTTTTACCTGTCGCTTCAGGATGATCTCATGCGTTTGCAGGGCGGCTCGCAGGTGAGCAATCTCATGGAACGTTTGCACGTGGACGACTCGCTGCCTCTGGAGGCGCGACTTGTTGGAAACGTCATCGAACAATCGCAACACCGCATCGAGGGCGCCAACTTCGATGTGCGCAAACACCTGCTCGAATATGATGATGTGCTCAACCAGCAGCGTGCGCAGATCTACGGCCAGCGCGACCGCATCTTTGTGAAGGAGGATCTTGGTGATGACATCGCCGAAATGCTGGATCTGGAAGTCAAACAACGCGTAAGCACGGGGCTTACCGACGAGGAAGGGCCATGGAAATTGATCGCCTGGCTTGAACAGGTGCAGCCGCCATTTATGACCGGCGAGCGCCTCTTCCCCAGCTTCGGCTTGTCGCTGCTTCTCAAGGAATTAAATCAATCTGACGACTTGCAGCGTTCGACCATGGACTTGATCTCGCGCGCCCTGCAGGAGGAAAATGTGCATCACCTGCGCGCCATTGAGAACTTGATCGATAAGACCGAAGAAGGCCTCCAAGCGCAAATCTCCGGGCGAGTAGATACAGTCGATACCTTCTTTGACGGCTTGCGCGATATGGAAGAAACGCCGCGCCCACAAAAGGTGCTGGAGGAGATCAATAACCTGGTTGGGATGCAGTTGAGACTCAACAACGAGCAGCTGCGTGCGCTGGATGAGGACCCGACAGACGTAAGAGAGGATATCCGGTCTCTCGTCTCTGCAAATTTGACCGCGCTGTATGCATCGCGCGTGATCGCCGCTATCCAGAATCGCATCGGTGAATCACTGGGTGAGAAGTTCGAATTCTCAAGCTGGGATGACGCCGCGGACAAAATTCTCGAAGCCGCACAAAAGGCATTGGAAAGCCGCCGCGAACGATTGGTTGGAGAGAATGGCCAGATCGCGCGCGATATTGCCGGTCTCATGCCGCGTGACCCTTCGACACTCCCTACGGTCGCAGGGCAGGGCTTGAATGACACAACCAAACTACAGTTATTGCTCTCACTCTCACAGGGTGCACGCACAGTCTTTGACCAGAAGACTCACCGCCAGGTAAAACAGGTTTTCGGCCGCTTCAGTTATGTCTTCCTCGTTTCGCAATTGCTGGAGGGCCGCGAAGTGGATCAAGTCGTTGAGGACGTAATGGATCATTTGGAAGAGGCGGAGGCAGCATTGCGCTTTGCATGGGGACAAAGTGAGTATGCCCGTCTCGCCGCCAACGCGCAACGGCTCGCCGATTTCGGTTCGGCGGCGAAGATGGCTTTTGGGGAGGACAGACTCAATGAAACGGTGGCCAGCCTCGGGGAGTCCGACCGGGAGGCCCTGGTCGAGTCGATTGGAAGATATGTGTTGAACGAGGTCCATCGCCAGCTGCTGCTTAGCGCAACATCCGAGCTATGGGTGGAATACTTGACCCGTATCGAAGCCTTGAGAGTTTCGATAGGTCTGGAGGCTTACGCACAACGTGACCCGCTGGTACAATACAAAGGCAGGGCTTCTGAAATGTTCGCACAGTTAGTGGAAGATATTCGAGGGCTGGTGATCAGCAGAGTGTTCGCTTATCGGCCCAGGCCCGTCGAGATTTCGCCTGTTGAGACTACCGCTACACCCCCTACGGCAACACAGACCACAGAAATGGAAAGCAGTAAGAAAAGGAAACGGCGACGACACTAGTATATTAGAAGTATGGTAGAGCGAGTCACAGCTTCACTGAACACATATCGCGCCCTTCCCAAGGTGGAGTTACATCGTCATTTGGAAGGCTCATTGCGACTGGATACCATGGTTGATATCGCGCGCCAGCACGGTATTACCCTCCCTGCCGACGTCCTGCGATTGAGCACTCTGGTGCAGGTGCAGGAAGAAGATAAATTCACCTTTCAGAATTTTTTATCCAAATTCAATACGCTGCGCTTATTCTATCGTTCGCCAGATGCCATCCACCGCATCACGCGGGAAGCGATTGAAGATGCAGCGAAGGACAATGTGCGGTATTTGGAATTACGCTTCACACCCGTTGCACTCAGCCGCGCGGAGCGCTTCCCTCTGCAGGACGTGATCGACTGGGTAATGACCAGTGCAAAAGATGCTGCAAAGAAGCATAATGTGATCGTGCGCTTGATCGCTTCGGTGAACCGCCATGAAAGCACGGACCTGGCTGAACAGGTCGCCTGGATTTCGGCAGAGTATATTGAAGATGGTATTGTTGCAATGGATCTGGCTGGCAATGAGGCAGAATTCCCTTCGCAGCCATTTTATGGGATATTCAAGGAAGCAAAACAAGCCGGTCTGCATGTGACCATCCATGCAGGAGAATGGGGACCTGCCCGGCATGTGAAAGAAGCCATCGAAGAAATTGGTGCGGAACGTATCGGTCATGGCGTGCGCGTGCTGGAAGATGAAAACATCGTTGCACTGGCGCGTGAACGCGGCACAGCTTTTGAAGTCTGTGTTACAAGCAACTACCAATCGGGTGTTGTTAATTCTCTTGATACACACCCGTTGATGAGTATGGTGGAAGCGGGCTTGAATGTAACGATCAACACCGATGATCCCAGCATCTCGCGCATCACATTGAGCCACGAATACTACACGGCCTGCAAAGACCTGCAGATGCCGCAAAGCACATTGAAGGAACGCATCATGGCCGCGGCGCAGGCAGGGTTCCTGGCTGAGAATGAAAAAAGGAATTTGGTACAGCAACTTAATAAAGACCTGAAATTATGAATATCACCACAAAGACCCCGAGGGTATCAAAGGCGCTCCTTTGCCGTCTCGCATGATTTGCTAAGCAAATCACGTGCCGCCAGTATTCGCGGCACGAACGGTGTATTCTTCCTGATTTTGTGGTGTGTTCCCTCGCCTTATAGGTGAGGGGTAAAACACACGCCAAAGGAGACACTATGAAAGATTATTTCAATGCACGTGAATTATTAAACGTTGGGGATAAGGACTACGTCATCTATCGCCTGGACGCGCTGGAAAAAGCAGGTCTGACCACCCTCAAGCGGCTCCCGTTTTCGATCCGAGTCGTGCTTGAGGCCGCCCTCCGTCAATGCAATGACAAGGAGATCACACAGAGCGATGTAAAGAATATCGCCGCATGGACACCCAAAGGCAACCGCCCCGGCATTCCATTCCTGCCTGCCCGCGTCGTCATGCAGGATTTCACGGGAGTCCCCGCAGTGGTGGATCTCGCCGCGATGCGCGCGGCAGTTGCACGTCTCGGTGGTGACTCTAAGAAGATCAATCCGCTTGTGCCGGTGGATTTGGTGATTGACCATTCCATTCAAGTGGATTTCTTCGCGACAGCCGACGCGCTCACACGCAATACGGAAATGGAGTTCCAGCGCAACCGCGAACGCTACGAGTTCCTCAAATGGGGACAAAAGGCATTCAGCAATTTCCGCGTTGTCCCGCCGATGACGGGCATCGTGCATCAGGTCAACCTTGAATATCTTGCTGATGTGGTGATGACCAAACAGACCTCCGAGTTCTCGGAGAACTCGGAGGTCTTGGCATTCCCCGATACTCTGGTTGGCACTGACTCACACACCACGATGATCAACGGACTCGGTGTGGTCGGCTGGGGTGTGGGTGGCATTGAAGCGGAAGCTGTGATGCTGGGCCAGCCCATGGACATGCTCCTGCCTGATGTCGTCGGTTTCAAGCTCTATGGCAAACTGCGTGATGGCGTCACTGCAACTGACCTCGTTCTCACGGTCACTCAAATGTTGCGCAAGAAGGGCGTGGTGGATAAATTCGTCGAGTTCTATGGGGAGGGTCTCAACTCGATGTCCCTGCCTGACCGCGCGACCATCGGAAACATGTCTCCTGAATATGGCGCGACGATGGGTTATTTCCCTGTGGATGCTGAAACGATCCGATATATGGAGCTGACGGGCCGGCCCAAAGAAGTGATCGAACGAACCGAAGCCTACATGCGCGCGCAGGGACTTTTCCACGAGCCTGGCATGCCTGAGCCCGAATATACCGACACGCTCGAACTGGAGCTTGAGTCGGTTGTGCCCTCTCTGGCTGGACCCAAGCGTCCGCAGGATCGCGTGCCAATGTCTGAACTGAAGGAAACATTCAACAAGGCTCTCACAGCACCGGTCAAGGAACGCGGCTTTGAGCTGAAGCCTGAGGCCGTAAACACCGAAGCCACCTTCGGCACCCCTGCACCTGGGTCGCCGGGGCAGGCAGACGGCGGCTCGATGAAAATGAAGCACGGCGCGGTTGTGATTGCGGCGATCACATCCTGCACCAACACATCAAATCCGTCCGTGATGGTTGGCGCGGGCCTGCTTGCAAAGAAAGCGCTTGAAAAAGGCTTGAATGTTAAGCCATACGTCAAAACAAGCCTTGCACCTGGCTCACGCGTTGTGACCGAATACCTCAAACAAGCGAAACTGATTGACCCGCTCGCGCAACTCGGCTTCAACATCATCGCATACGGCTGCACCACTTGTATCGGCAACTCAGGTCCACTTCCCGGAGAAGTTGCGAAAGCTGTCACAGGCAGTGATCTCGTTGCCGCGGCAGTCCTTTCGGGCAATCGCAACTTCGAAGGCCGCATCCATCCATTGGTGAAGGCGAACTTCCTTGCTTCTCCCCCACTCGTGGTCGCATATGCGCTTGCAGGCACGGTTGCTATTGATCTGGATAAAGAACCGCTCGGTGAAGGTCACGAGGGGCCTGTATATCTCAAAGATATCTGGCCTACACAACAAGAGATCGCTGAGACGATTGCTTCAAGCTTGAACGTAGGCATGTTCGAAGAACGTTATGCAAGTGTCTTCGAAGGCTCAGACACGTGGAAGGAGATCAAGGTTTCTGGCGGAGACTTGTATGAATGGGATGAGGCCTCGACCTATATTCATCATCCACCCTACTTTCAGACGTTGACCCTCGATGTGCCCTCCGTTGATGATATTAAGGGTGCACGACTGCTTGGTCTGTTCGGCGATTCCATTACAACCGATCACATCTCGCCCGCTGGCAATATCGCCGCCGACAGCCCGGCAGGTAAATATCTGCAGGAACGCGGCATTCAGCCGAAGGATTTCAACTCGTATGGTTCGCGTCGCGGCAACGATCTTGTGATGGCGCGCGGCACCTTCGCAAACATCCGCCTGAAGAATTTACTCGTCGCGCCAAAGGAAGGAAATCTCACCAAACATTTCCCCGATGGCACAGAGATGAGCATCTACGACGCGGCGATGAAATATCAGGGCGAAGGATTCCCCACGATTGTCATTGCAGGCAAGGAATATGGCTCAGGTTCCAGCCGCGATTGGGCGGCGAAAGGTCCACTGCTCCAAGGAGTCAAAGCCGCAATTGCCGAATCCTTTGAGCGGATTCATCGCTCGAATCTTGTCGGCATGGGCATTCTGCCTTTGAAATTCATGGATGGACAAAACGCTGAGTCACTTGGCATCAAAGGCGACGAGATCTTTGATATCGAAGGTTTGAGCGATGACATGGCTCCGAAGTCTGTTGTCACTGTAAAGGCAAAGAAAGGCGACGGGTCAGTTATCGAATTCAAGGCCACCGCCCTGCTGAACACCGAAGTCGAAGTGAATTACTATCGCAATGGAGGTATTCTCCATACGGTGTTGAGGAATTTAGTCAGGTAAGAGCAGACAAAAAATAGTTAGAACAGCAGACCCACTCAACCGGTCTGCTGTTTTTTTAGCCACTGCCAAGAATTTACCAGATGGTTTTCGATTTATATTGGGCTGATAATTCTGGGTAGTTGAAGAACGGCCCATCATGTACTCATCTATTCAGGATCATTCTCCCAGAGATAAACACTCAGTTTTCCGTAATCCTGAAACCCCAGCCGACGATATACTTGATAGCCCAACCTGGATGCCTGTAAAATGCCGACTCGGTATTCCATCTCACGCGCCTTAAGCAATGGAGCCAAGGTGATGGCTGCTCCAATCCCCCGGCCTCGCGCCTCCGGGATACATGTAACGTTATAGATCCCGGCTACTCCTGCAGAAAGAAATAATTGAGATGTGCCGACTGGCTGTCTGTTCAATACGGCAAGATAGGTTCGAAACCGCATATCAAAAACCGCCTCTGCAAAAAAATCATACCAAACCTTCTCGAACTCCTCCCGAACCCCAAAACCGATACTCGCAACGTGGATCCATTGCTTCAATGTCTCTCCACCCACGACAGGCACGATTCTCAGGCCAATGGGTGTGGGAAGGTCGTCCGGCAATGACATCAGGTCGGCTGCCATCTCGGTCGCAAATGATTCACTGAAGATCAAACCGTGGGCAAGCAGATACTTTTTTATCTCATTTGCCGGCACACCTTCCTGGGCTAGCCAGGAAAGCTTCCTGATGTTCAGTGATCTAAAATGGGTTAGCGCACTGTCAATGAGTTCGTCAATACCCTCTGATGGCAATTGCGTACACACAACCAGATTCATGAAATGATCCGGCATGTTGGTGATCAGCCAGGTCAGGTGGCGGCCAATGGATAATTCCACGCTTGGCGAACGCCCCAGGCAGTAATGATAATTTTCCCAGTTCGCTTTGATGGCTTTTTTTACCAGTTTCTCTGCGGAGAGGTCACCAAGGATATCTTGCATGGGCCATTTCCTTTACCGATAAATTTAATGGCAAACTATCTGTCACTTCAGGGATGTGCTCGGACACCATTTCATTTAACTTTGATCGATCCTGCCGAAAAACTCATCCTGTAAGCGCGTGGTTTCGGTATCATCCTTGATGGCACGGATCACCTTCGCCAGCCCGCGGGCACGCGCATCCAGCCACAAATTACCCTTCTGGGGTGTAGCCGGGATTCCATCGCCGCAATAATGGCTGGGATGGTCGGCGTACCACCACACACCGACGTCAATATTCAAATCGCGTAAATGCTGGAGTCGTCCAAGTGGCATACCTTCGCCATCGGCTGGCATGGCGTCACTCTGAACCAGCTCGGGGCGAATCGCCAAAATAGCGCTTGTCTCCTTTTCGCCCGCATGACCATCCACTGTTGTTTCCCATTGGGCACGAATCGCCGCTTCATCCTCCGGGCTGTAAGTTTGTTCCGCTATATAAACGACATAATCGCGCGGAGTAGCCAGCTGGATTTGCGCAAAATAGTGGATGAGATTGTCATTGCCTCCGTGCGCGTTGACGATAACGATCTTCTTGAGTCCGTTGCGGGCAATCTCACGACAGACGTTCTCAAGCAGGCGAAGGGTCAGATCCGGTTCGATGCCGATGCAGCCCGGATAATGCCGCGCCTCCAAAATTTGCGTGAATATGAAATCGGGAAACACGATCGCAGGTTCCAGCCCAGCCGCGCGGTTACAGACTTCGCGGCCAATGAACATATCCGTGGCAAGCGGCAGATGATGCCCATGTCGCTCGATGCACGATAAAGGGAGAAGGCAGATCCCTTCCGCTTGTTGGACAGCCTCAGGGAAGAGGTCGCCTGTTAATTCGTCCCAACGCATACCTCAAATCCTCCTTATCAAATTTTTACTGATGCTCCTCCCTACTATACTGCAACTTCCTCCTTAAAACAACTGACCCCCCGACTCTATTTCTCCAACATCTCCACCAAACCAACGGGGTATAAGATGGACTTTCCCGTACCGAACTCATCCAGATTCTTCCACATGGCGCGGATTTCCTCCCCATTCGCTTCCTTTCCCAAGATCACGGCCTGATCGTACAGCCCGGAATCCTCCAAGGCCCCATCGTAAATCAGCACGATCTCGTGACCCGGGCTCCCATTGAAGGTGAAGATGTTTTCAACCGCGCCCAGGTACTTCACAGTTAGACAGAGATTAACTCAAGTTGTTTTTGCAGATTAGCCTGCATCGACCACGGCCCCGTCCATGTGACGGTGACTGGGAGAATCTGGCCTTTCAAATCTTCCTCCGATTCGACAAAGACAAGTTTATTCGTCGGTGTGCGTCCCTTCCAGCGGTTTTTCACTTTCTCTTCGAATAAGACTTCAACTGTCTCGCCCAGATATTTTTTGTTTATTTCTGCGACAACTTCTTCCTGCAACTCTTCCAATATGCGGAAGCGGCGCATTTTCTCTGCGTCGGTCACGTTATCGTCCATGCGGCGGGTGGCGACAGTCCCTTCGCGGGATGAGTAGCGTGCCAAATGAGCGACATCCAGCTTGAGGTCTGATAGGACGCGGTACGTCTCCATGAATTGTTCCTCAGTTTCGCCGGGGAACCCGACGATGATATCCGTTGCGATGGAACAATCCGGGATCTTGTTTCGGATTTTTTCAACGAGATCACGGTATTCTTTTTGGGTATAGCCGCGCTTCATGTTTAAAAGTACTTCATCATCACCCGCTTGAATCGGGACTTCGATGTGCGGCATCACTTTGGGAAGCTCGGCGACTGCATCCATGAGTTCTTCGGTGAAATAGTTGGGATGCGATGTGAGGAAGCGAATGCGCTCGATACCCTCCACTTCATGAACGACACGCAGCAAGCCCGCCAGGTTGGGTCCATCAGGAATATCCCTGCCATAGCGGTCAACGATCTGGCCGAGAAGGGTAACTTCCCGGACACCCTGCGACGCAAGCGAACGGATCTCGGCAACAATATCACCAACAGGGCGACTGCGCTCTACGCCGCGTCTGAACGGGATGATGCAGAACGTGCAGGCATGCGAACAGCCATAGACGACAGGCACGTGCGCGCTGACGAGCTGTCCGCGTTCGTGCTGAGGCAGAATCAGGCTTGTCCCGAGCGTAGTCGAAGGATCGTCATCCATCATCGCGAAGCGACGCGTGGTCTCATCCGATTCAAGCATGCGGATTTCGCCCTGACTCAAAAACGAGACGAGCGGGCCTGGGTCGGAGGGCGGCGAGAAGACATCCACGTAAGGAAGTCTTTGGCGGAGTTTTTCCGCGCCGCGCACGCCGACAAGACAGCCCATCAAGTTGATGACTAAGTTTGGGTTCTGCCTTTTGAGAGGCAGAAGCGATGACAGGCGGCCCAATGCTTTATCTTCTGCAGACTGGCGCACAACGCAGGTATTTAAAACAATAACGTCCGCTTCCTCGGCTTTTTCAGTAAAGGTGTATCCAAGATGCTCCAACGACGATCCGACGCGTTGCGAGTCGGCAACGTTCATCTGGCATCCTTCAGTCCAAATGTGGTATTTCATAGGGTTGGAATTATACCAAGTGTGTCGGGATTCGTAACATGGGAGTCAGGATTGAGGACGCAATGTTTGCAAAGAGCTCCGAGGGTCCGCGTATGAAAAATCTCCGGGTTCGTGAAGAACCTGGAGATTTTCATTGCCTGCCAGAGATTTTGGTCGTAGATATTACTGATTACGGAATTGCTGCAGATAAAGATCATACTCTGAACAGTAAGCTGAGG
>DATDRD010000162.1:0-1600 GCA_035291925.1 Anaerolineales bacterium | reverse complement strand
AGGGACGCACTCTTACGCAAATGCTATAAACCTTTGATTATCTCATCCGCCATCTGGCGGGTCGTTAACCTGCCGCCGAGATCCATCGTCCGCGCGCCGTCGGTGATGACTTCATCTACTGCTCTTTCGATGGACGCGGCTTCGGCTTCCAGCTTCAACGAATGACGTAACATCAGCGCGGCGGAAAGGATCGTGCCAATTGGATTTGCGATTCCTTTGCCTGCGATATCCGGTGCGGACCCATGGATCGGTTCATATAAGCCGGGGCCTGATTCCCCTACACTGGCCGAGGGCAGCATCCCCATCGATCCCGCCAACGCGGACGCCTCATCCGTGAGGATATCGCCGAACATGTTCTCAGTCACGAGGACATCCATCGAAGCCGGCCCGGTGATCAGCCGCATGGACGCGGTATCTACTAAAACATGCTCCAACTCTATATCTGGATTCTCTTTTCCGATCTTTGTCGCAATCTGTCTCCATAGACGGGATGATTCCAATACATTGGCTTTATCGACTGAAGTTACCTTCTTTTTTCTGCCACGCGCAAGGTTGAAGGCCAGTTCCACCACACGGCAGATTTCATAGTCATAATATTCAAGCGTATCCACGGCGCGTTCCCTGCCATCTCTTATTTCACGCATTTTCGGTTGACCGAAATACAGTCCGCCCGTGAGTTCGCGCACAACAAGGATATCCACGCCTTTGAGTTTCTCCGGCTTGAGCGGGGATGAATCGATCAAGGCGGGATGCACTTTCACCGGACGAAGATTTGCGAAGACGCCGAGTCCTTTACGCAGTGCAAGCAGTCCGCGTTCGGGGCGATCCTTGGCATTGGGGTCATCCCATTTCGGGCCGCCCACCGCGCCGAGCAGCACCGCGTCTGAGGCTTTGCAATCGGCGAGGGTTTCGTCAGTGAGCGAGGAACCGTATTTATCAATGGAACATCCACCCATGAGGCGCTCGGCAAAGATAAAGGTGTAACCGAATTTTTCGGCGATCACATCCAGCACGCGCACGGCCTCGGCGACCACTTCGGGCCCGATGCCATCTCCGGAGAGGAGGGTGATGTTGAAGTTCATGGATATCCTTTTATCGCGCTGAGCGGAGGGACTATTTTCGTCAGTCCTGTAGACGAAGCGCGCTTTGATCGGCAACGCACGCTTCGTCTACGCCGCATAAAGAGCGTGCAGCTCCGCTCAGCGCGAGTAATCAATGCGCCACCATCAACCCGTATTCCAGTGAGTCCGCCAGTGCGCGCCACGAGGCTTCGATGATGTTGGTGCTTGCGCCGACGGTGCTCCAGCGGCTGGTGCTGTTACGCGTGTCGATCAGTACACGCGTGATGGCTTCTGTGCCGTGATCCGAATCCAGAATGCGGACTTTGTAATCGGACAAATGAAAATTCGCGAGCTGAGGATAATATCCAAGCAGGGCTTTCCGCAACGCATTATCCAGGGCGTTGACGGGGCCATTGCCCTCGGCGGCCGTATGAAGTAATTCACCCTGCACTCTGACCTTCACCATCGCCTCGGCAAAAATGCCGCGTCCCTGACGATGCTCCACATTGACAAAAAAGTCCACGAGTTCGAAAGGAGCT
>DATDRD010000161.1:0-2588 GCA_035291925.1 Anaerolineales bacterium | reverse complement strand
AAATTCAACGACTGGCTGTGGAGCGCAGTCGCTCATTAAGTGCGCAAGTGGTGACGATGTTAACCCAGGCTTTGGAAGACGAGAAGCGTCGAAAGGTACAAACAAAAGCGCTTGCATCGATTCGCCGCCGCCGATTTACCGCGCCCAGGAAAGCGCCTTCAAGCCTTGATTTACTGCGTGAGGACCGCAAGCGATGAGCGACTCGCCGTTATGCCATGTGGTGGATGCAAGCGTTGGCATCAAGCTGTTTGTGGAGGAAGAGTTCTCCGAACAGGCACATGCTCTATTCTCACATCTTGCCGCAGACCCGCCTGCTGAGTTATATGTCCCCGATCTGTTTTATATCGAGTGCACCAACATTCTGCTGAAATATACGCGCCGTTTTGGCCGTTCGCTCGATGATTCACAGGCGGACCTGGCAGACTTGAACCGCCTCGCACTGAAATGCACCCCAACGGCTGATTTGATGGAAGAATCATTATCTCTTGGGAGCGAAAAGAATCTCACGGCTTACGATGCCTGTTATGCTGTCCTTGCGGGACAATTGGACATTCCAATGATCACAGCGGATAAATCGCTCGCGCTGGCTATAGAGTCAGCAATTTTTATTGGGGATTTTGTTATAACGCCATATGCAGAAGAATAAAATACTGTCGAGCAGGAGGCAGAAATGCGAACCAATATTGTGCTTGACGACAAACTTGTCGAACGCGCTCAAAAATTAACGGGCATCAAGACCAAGCGCGAAGTGGTGCAGGAGGCATTGCGCACGCTCATCCTGTTGCGCGAACAGGCTGAAATCCGCAATTTGCGCGGCAAGTTGAAATGGGAAGGGGATCTCGATGAACAGCGCCGATCACGCTTTGCAGCGAAGTAGCCATACTCATCTAAATTGTTTTACTCTCCAAAAATGAACTCAACTTCTTGTACAACTCCGGAACAAGTCTCGGGGCACTAATCGTCACCTGTTTCTTTAACTTATCAACCTTACAGATTGGGATGGGCGCATCCTTAATATCCAGATTAACAGCAGGATGAGTAAAAACAACAACCGGCTTGATCGGAATGGAAAGATTCGGGCCAAACTCCTTCAAGAAAAGCTCCTTCAGTTCTTCTTCCACCTGCTTGGCCGATTTGATCGGATCCCCCACGCGCTCTTCAACGATATACCGCAAAGCACGGCCCATGTTCATGGCCTCTTTCCATCGGCCTTGTTGGTAGGAGAATTTCCCGGCCAGATTGATGGTTTCCAATACGACTACACCTGCGGGTATCAACAACAAATGATCGCAGGGCAGGGATGGATAATGGTAAAGACGGTATTGGTCATCGAAAGACTTGAGAGCCTTTGCCAAACTTTCTTCCGGTCGCGGTTTCCTCACCCAGCGATTGGCAAAATAGATCCCAATCATTGCCACTCCCATGCCCGCGATCATGAACAGGTAAGCCACACCTGCCCATGCTGGCCGGAACAGCGGCACGACGACACTCGCCAGCAGCAAAACCAACCCTCCCACGCTGGCAAGATTTGATACCCGGGCACGGGTATTGACTTTTTGACGATTGATAAAAATTCTCATTGGATCTGGTACAGCCTGCGATGGACAGGAACCAGCAGGTCATACAGGCTACGATACTCCTGGTATAGCGCATCATAACGCTTCCAGCGATTCGCATCAGGCCGGACCTCGCGACTGATCCCGATTAATGGATCGACAGCATCCATATTGGGATAAATCCCCAACCCTACTGCGACGGTCAAGGCCGCGCCGGCCGCGCCCGCTTCCAGATGATTGTTGACCACACGCAAAGGTTTACCTGTCACATCGCTGATGATCTGAACCCAAACATCACTGTTGCAGCCACCGCCGATGCCATTGAAGCCCTCAATCTCAAAGCCAATTTTTTCCATGGCCTCGCAAATCCAGCGCAGATGATAGGCCACCCCTTCCATCAGCGCCCGTGCCATATGACCTTTGTGATGGCTCATGTTCAAGCCAATGTAACCACCACGTGCATAATGATCCAGCACCGGAGCACGTTCACCCGAAAGCCAGGGCAGGAAAATCAGTTTGTCTGAACCGGGCGGGATGGCCTCAGCCGCGGCGCTGATCAATTCATAACTTGATTTACCCTGTTCAGCCGCCAGCCGTTTTTCCTCCTGGCAGAGAGCATCGCGGAACCACATCAATGCGCCGCCACCCGTCTCCATTTCGCCTGCGATAATGTATTTTTGCGGGTCAATATGATTGAGTCCCCAAAACGGTTTGATTGGATCATTGCGGAAAGTCGACGTTGATACGCCGATCCATGTCGCGGTGCCAATGCACAAATGGACTTTTCCCTCCTGGTTTGCTCCCGCCCCGGATTGAGCGACCGCCACATCTCCGGCACAGATCACAACCGGCGTGCCCGGTTTCAAGCTGGTTTCCTTTGCGGCTTCCGGCGTGATCTCGCCAATCACTTCGGTGCAGGGATAGGCAGGCGGAAGTTTTTCGAGCGGAATACCAAGTCTCTCGCAAACTTCCTGCGACCATTTTTTAGTATATGGATTGAAAAGAAAATAAACTGACGCGCCCACCCAATCG
>DATDRD010000160.1:0-5235 GCA_035291925.1 Anaerolineales bacterium | reverse complement strand
GGGAAGCGTCAGCCTGCCCGCCGTTTCGATACGCGATACTCCCCGCTTCAGGTGGCGCGGTGCCATGCTCGATGTGGCGCGACACTTCTTCTGCGTGGAGGACATAAAGCGATACGTTGACTTGATCGCACACTACAAGATGAACCGCCTGCATCTGCACCTCACAGATGACCAGGGCTGGCGCGTTGAAATCAAGTCCTGGCCCAAATTGACCGAGATCGGTGCGAGGACTCAAGTGAATGGTGGAGGCGGAGGCTACTACACCCAGGAGCAATACAAAGAGATCGTGGACTATGCGCGCAGTCGCTACATCATGATTATCCCTGAGATCGACACACCCGGGCACACGAATGCCGCGCTGGCATCGTACGCGGAATTAAATAGTTCAGAGGAAGCGCCTGCTCTATATGAAGGTACACAAGTAGGCTTCAGCACGTTGTGGATCAACACGGAAATCACTTATCAATTCCTGGATGATGTGATCCGGGAACTTGCTGCCATTACACCGACACCATATATTCATATAGGCGGTGATGAAGCCAGATCTACTCCTGAAGAGGATTATAAAAAGTTCATTAAGCGCATTCAGGAAATCGTCATTTCACATGGCAAAATCGCAATTGGCTGGTCAGAGATCGGTGAGGCTGAAATCTTGTCAGGCACCATCGCCCAGCATTGGGTCGGCGCGTCCTATCAGGAAGCAAAACGGCAGGGTGCAAAGATCATTCTCTCCCCTGCAAACAAAACATATTTGGATATGAAGTACGACAACGCATCACCACTCGGTCTGGATTGGGCTGGGCTTGTGAGCGTGAAGGATGCCTACGATTGGGAGCCGGGAAGCTTCATGAACGAACTTGAGGAAAGCGACATCCTTGGCCTCGAGGCGCCGCTCTGGAGTGAGACCTTGCTCACGATCAAGGATATTGAATATATGGCATTTCCCCGCATTATCGGACTCGCCGAATTGGCATGGTCACCAAAAGGTCAGAGCTGGGATAATTTCAAACATCGTCTCGCCATGCATGGCAAGCGCATGGAGGCGATGGATATCAATTTCTATAGATCATCCGATGTTGCCTGGGAGTAAATTAAAGAGGTGACAGTCACCCAGATTCCGGCCCTTTGTTTCGGGAGTGTTACGCAAAAGTGACTGTCACCTGTCATCAAATGCTGCCTTATCTGTAATCTCCAATGCCTTATCCAAAATATCAAAACCTTCTTTCAATTGGTTCTCTGTAATGATCAATGGAGGGACGATGAGCACCGTATGCCAGTGCGTATACAAAAACAAACCGTGATCCAGACAATATTTCCTCAGCGCGGTCATTTCTGGTGATGAGCTGTTCCAAGGAGCCATTGGCTCCTTCGTGTTTCTATCTTTGACTAATTCCAGGATGCCAAACAGCCCGATACTGCGGACTTCCCCAACCGAGGGGTGACTCTCGCCCAGGTCGGTCAACATGCGCTTCAAGACCGGACCCATCGCTGCCGCGTGCTCAACGATTCCATCTTCCCTCATGACGTGGATGTTCGCCACCGCAGCCGCCAGCGAGACCGGGTGTGAGGTGTAAGTCAGCCCGGATTCAAAGACACGCTCATCGAAAGCAGAAGCAATCTCCGGCTTCATGGCGACCGCGCCGAGCGGCGCATAGGCGGAGGTCAGGCCTTTTGCCATCGTGATGATATCAGGCACCACATCCCAGTGTTCCACCGCGAACCATTTGCCCGTTCGTCCAAAGCCGCTCATCACCTCGTCCGCGATCATGACGATGCTGTACTTATCGCACAACGCGCGCACGCCTTGCATATACCCTTCCGGCGGGATGATGATACCGTTTGTGCCAGTGACCGATTCCATCAGGATGGCAGCAATGGTCTCCGGCCCTTCATATTGGATGATCTCTTCGAGATGGTTCAAATAATCCTGGGCGAACTCTTTTTCGGGGATATCGGGGTTGGTGCGGTGGAAAGTGGAGCGATAACGGTACGGGTCGAGGAAATGCACGGTGCCGGTCATCAGGTTGGGTTCCCAGGCGACACGGCGCGGGTCACCTGTCGCGGCCATCGCTCCGGCAGTGGCTCCATGATAGGAGCGATAACGCGCCAATATTTTGTACCTGCCTGTGTAGCCGCGCGCAAGTTTGATGGCATTCTCATTGGCATCCGCCCCACCCAGCGTGAACAGCACTTTCGTCAGAGCCTGATGCGGAGTCAGATCCGCTACTGCTTTGCTCGCCAGCGCGCGGATCTTGGTCGTCATCCCCGGTGCGGCATAAGGAAGTTCCGCCGCCTGTTCCTGCATGGCTTTGATCACGCGCTCGTCTCCATGACCGATATTGACGCACATGGTCATCGAGTTGAAGTCAAGGTAACGCTTCTCGTCCACATCCCAAAAATAAACACCCTTTGCGCGTTGCACCGCGATGGGATTCACCTTTGACTGCGCAGACCAGGTAAAGAAAACATGCTCCTTCGACAGGGATAATATTTCATCGTCAGGGAGTTCGAACATGAAGGCCTCTCTTTGTTTTGATTATAACCCTCCGCTTTTCCGGAATTCATGATAAACTTCCGCCCGCTCAAACAGGTACGTTATACGTGCCTTTCCGCTCCCGGCAAACCCACGGTTTGAACAGGAGCAATCCCATGGAAAGGAGGAAAATCCCTCATGCGCAAATATGAACTGGTTTGCATTATCCAGCCAGACCTGGATGAAACTGCCTTTAAGGGCGCCGTCGAACGCGTTCAAGGCTGGATTACCGAAGCAGGCGGAAGCGTGGATAAAGTGGATATCTGGGGACGCCGCAGGCTGGCTTACCAGATCCACAAACAGAGAGAAGGTCAGTATGTTCTCTTGAATCTCACGCTCGACCCCAAGTCCGCTGGCGCTCTGGAGCGAAACATTCGGTTTCTTGAACCCGTGTTGCGTCACATGCTGACTACAGTGTAGGTAAGATCTATCTATGGTGTTGAAACTCGGTCTTTTTATTACAAGGAGATTGACATGAGCCGAGGCTTAAATAAAGTTCAGATTATTGGTCATCTGGGACGCGATCCCGAAATGCGCTATACCCCTTCAGGGCGCCCCGTCACAACTTTCACAGTGGCAGTCAGCCGCTCGTGGAACACCGTTGACGGAGAACGTCACAATGAGACGGAATGGTTCAACGTCGTTGCCTGGGGCAACCTGGCGGAGATCTGCAAACAGTATCTCAACAAAGGCCAGCAGGTATACATCGAAGGACGCCTGCAGACCCGCCGCTGGGATGACAAGGAAGGCATGAAACACACCAGCGTTGAAGTCGTTGCCAACGAAATGATGATGCTCGGCGACCGCCGCGAACATACCAATCAACCCCAGCAGGCAGCGGAAGGCACGCCCGAAGAAAGCAATTTGGCCCCGAATGAGGATGAATTCCCATTCTGACCAGGCCTGACATGTCTCCCTGTAATATCTATCGGCGATGAAGATTGCCGTGCAAAGGTTCATAAGCAAGTCTATGAACAGGATAAAACATGTCAGATCTCAAAATAAGAAAAGAGATTTGGAGAAATAAATGTCTGACGAACGAAGAACATCTGAGGCAACACAAGCAGGCGGCGAACGCCGCTTCTTTGCGAAGCCTAAAAATTGTCAATTCTGCGCAGATAAGACCCTGACAATTGACTACAAAAAGGTGGACCTGCTCAGGCGCTATATCACCGAAGACGGCAAGATCCGTCCGCGCCGCCAGACGGGTGCATGCGCCAAACACCAGCGCGTCGTGGCAGCGGCAATCAAACAGGCCCGCCATATCGCACTCATCCCTTTCACGGGAAAACACTGGGAAGACGGGCGCTAACCTCGAAAGCGATCGCGGGGCATGGGACGCGCTACGCAAGCGCGCCATGCCCCGTCTTTGCGTCATGGAGAACATGAATGCCAAAAGAAAGTCCTACACCAAAAGTTGTCACTAAAAAACACATGGCCCGCCTCGAACGGGAACGACGACAGTCTAATATCATCCGAGGGATTGCCATCGGCGGAATCCTGATCGTCGTTCTCCTTCTTGGCTACGGCTACCTTAAACTCAATGTTCTGCAATTGCGCGAACCTGTTGCTGAAGTCAACGGCGTGACGATCACCACAGGCGAGTGGCAGGAACGCGTGCAGCTTCAGCGGGTTAACCTGTTAAATCTTTACCAGACCTACCAGTTCTACCAACAGAGCTTTGGCATGGATACCTCTCAACAGCTACAACAGATTCAGCTCACCCTGCAGTCACCAGAGATACTCGGTCAGGATGTGCTGGACCAAATGGTTGGTGAGATCCTCATCCGCCAGGAAGCGGAAAAGCGCGGCATCTCCGTCTCAGCAGATGAAGTGGAAGCCGCCGTACAGGAATCTTATGGATTCTTCCCCAACGGGACGCCCACACCGACCATTACGCCGACTGAATTCTCGCTCCCAACTCTTTCCGCAGAACAATTGACCATTTATCCTGCGACCGCCACCCCAACGGAGGTATTAACATCCACCCCCGCGCCAACCAACACCCCTGATAAAGCTGTCACTCCCACTGCAACATCTACAACCGCGCCACCGACCCCAACTTTTGTTCCGCAAGATCCAACAGCTACCGTCACTCCCTATACCCTGGATGGATTCAAGACCCAATATCGTGAGTCTGTAGACAACTTTAAGGCATCCGGTGTGAGCGAAGCAACACTACGTTCTGCCTACGAAAGCCGACTCCTTCGCGAGAAACTCCTGGAGGAGCTCACCAAAGATACGCCTCGTACCGAGGAACAGGTTTGGGCGCGTCATATTCTGGTGGCAGATGGGGGCAAGGCAGCGACGGTCATGGCCCTTTTGAAGCACGGATCGGACTTCGCCAAGCTCGCTCAGGAATTTTCCACTGATACGGGCTCTGGCGCGAAGGGCGGGGATTTGGGGTGGTTCGGCAGAGGGGCCATGGTTCCTGAATTTGAAGCAGCCGCATTCAGCCAGGCGATTGGCGAGATCGGGGAGCCCGTTAAAAGTCAATTCGGCTATCACATCATCCAGGTTCTCGGTCACGAAGAGCTTCCTGTAAACGCCTCCCAGTACGAGGAAAAACGTCAGACTGCTTTTACCGAGTGGCTCACCAAGACTCGCGAAGAATCAACAGTCACGATCTTTGAAGTTTGGAAAGAGCGCGTACCAACTGCGCCTCCATCCACGGGCCAGCTCCCACAGTAACATCTCTTGAA
>DATDRD010000159.1:0-9083 GCA_035291925.1 Anaerolineales bacterium | reverse complement strand
TATTCGCGCTTCGTCTGCACTCGCCTTTCAGGCTCGTTCCGCTCAGCGCGAGGGTTTCTTTTTATTTTGTTCTCTCTGTTTCCTTTCGCTTTTTACGATTTCATGGATTCCATCAATATCACCGCGAATGAGGGCTTCCTTCTTCGCGCGGCTCCATCCTTTAATTTTGCGTTCCCATTGAAAAGCCTCTTGATAAGATTCTGTAACAACGCTCCACACGAGTTTGATGGGGCGACGAACAAATGTATAGGATTCGGGATTTGCACCGGTTTGGTGCTCCCAAATACGATAATCCAGATCTTTCGTGAGACCAGTGTAATACGTGCCATCGGAGCATTTGAGAATGTAAATAGCGTATGACATAAATGGGATGTTGGTATGCGGCTCGCGCTTCGTCTCCACTGCGTTCCGCTCAGCGCGCTATATTCATTTTTCGCGCAGCGCGAAGGAGAAGCGTGGGTTACATTTCATCGTGTTCCTTCAATGGCAGGACTTCCTCTTCCTGCAACTCATCCATCTCTTCAGAGAACCTTGCATGATCGACCAACTGTAGATCATGGATCTCCTTATACAGCCCGCCGCGCGCGAGCAGCTCAGCATGAGCGCCACGCTCAACAATCTGACCTTTATCCATCACCAGGATCATATCGGCGCGGCGGACGGTGCTCAAACGATGCGCGATCACAAACGTGGTTCGGCCTTCCATCAACGCATCCAGCGCGGCCTGGATGAGTTTCTCTGTTTGTGTATCAACGGATGAAGTCGAGTCATCCAGGATCAAAATGCGCGGATTCATTAACAACGCGCGCGCAATTGCCACACGCTGACGCTGCCCGCCTGAAAGTGTCACGCCGCGTTCGCCGACGACCGTTTCGTATCCGTTTGTAAAACCTTCGATGAATTCATGCGCCTGGGCTGCTTTTGCCGCGGCGATAATCTCCTCCAGAGTTGCAGTGGGGCGGCCATAAGCGATATTGGCTTTGATCGTATCCGAGAACAACAGAGAGGTTTGTAAAACAATTCCAATTTGTCTTCTCAGCGAAACCAGATCCACTTCACGGACATCCCGTCCATCCACCAGCACGCAACCTTCTGTCACATCATAAAAGCGCGGGATGAGATTCACGAACGACGTTTTTCCCGATCCAGTCTGCCCGATCAATGCGACGATACGGTTCGGCTCGACACGGAAACTGATCCCGCTTAATGAGGCTGTTTTCTCGTCCTGATATTTGAGCGCCACGTCGCGAAACTCCACCTCCCCGCGTAATGTATCAAGATTTTCAGCATCACGCGGCGAATGGATTGCAGGATGTGTATCCAATACTTCAAACACGCGTTGCGAGCCTGCCGCAGCTTCCCCACCCGCGTTGACGAGCCCGGTCAACTGCTGGGCGGGTTCAGCCAGCATCAGAATATAGACGTTAAAAGCAACGATTGCGCCGATGGTCAATCTGCCATCCATGATCATTTGCCCGCCAAACCACAGGATCAAAATAATGCTCACTGCGGTGAGCCAGTTTGTCGTCGGCATGATCCTGGACCACTCGTCGATCACACGCACCCAGGTTCTGAACACTGCCATATTTGCCGTTTCAAAACGCTTGATCTCATAATCTTCCCGTGCGAAAGCACGGACGACCTGCACACCCACCACATTCTCCTGCAGGCGGTTCGACACTTCTCCGACCGCATTATCCACCGCAAAGAAAAGCCCGCCGATCTTTGTCCCGAAACTGGATGTCATCAGAATCAGTGGAAGCATCGGCAGCAGTGCAATGACCGCAAGCCGGGTGTTATCCGTCAGCATGATGTAAAGGATCCCCACGGTAAGGAACGCAAACCGGACGAGGTCGGCAACCGCCCCACCCGCGAAGCGTTCTATCGAACGGACATCTTCGATACAGCGCGAGATGAGCTGGCCGCTTTGGGCGTGGTCATGATAGGTGAAGGGCAGGTACTGGATGTGGTCATACATGCGGTTGCGCAGGTCATAGCCAACGCGCGCCGCGATCCACTCGGAAAGATAGCGGTTGCCCAGATTCAAGATGGCGGAGGCAAGCCCAAGTCCCAGGAGAAGAAGCGCAGATTGGATCAGGTATCTTGTTTCGCCGCGCGCCAGCCCATGGTCAATCACAGATTGGATAATTCGCGGTACAACGAGGTTGAGTCCTGTAAGGATCAACAACATAAGCAGAGTCGCCAATATGTGCCAGAAATATGGCTTGAGAAAAAATCGTATTTGGAGTAGATGTCTCATGGCGGGAGGAGAAGGATACCATATTAGTGATTTTCGTCAATTGTCGCGAGGGTCGTTTCACCCTATACTGAATATATCCAATGACACTTACAGGAGGAAGAATGACTGAACCGCGCAAAAAGATCACTCTGCCCTATCTCTTCAAGAAGGTTGCAGATGGCGAGCCGATCACCTGGCTGACCTGCTACGACTATCCCACCGCGTACCTGCAGGAACAGGCCGGCATTGAGATGATCCTGGTCGGCGACAGCCTGGGCATGACCATGCTCGGATACGAGTCCACGTTACCCGTCACGATGGAGGACATGATCCGCCATACGCAAGCCGTGCGGCGCGGCGCGGCGACTGCCTTCACTATAGGGGATATGCCCTACATGACCTATCAACCCTCCGTCGAGACCGCCATACGGAACGCGGGACGATTCATGGCCGAAGCCGCGACGGATGCCATCAAATTGGAGGGAGGCGCCGCCATGGCCGATCGCATTAAAGGCATCGTGGATGCGGGTATCCCGGCGGTAGGCCATCTCGGGCTGACGCCACAATCGGTCTCCGCGTTGGGCGGATTCAAAGTGCAGGGCAAGGACGCGTCACTGGCGAAGAAGATCGTTGACGACGCAAAAGCACTGGAACAGGCCGGCGCATTCATGATCCTGCTGGAAATGGTTCCGGACCGCCTGTGCAAGCTGATCACCGAACGCTCAGAGAACTGTATCATCATGAGTCTCGGTTCCGGCCCACACGCGCACGGACAGTTATTGATCTATCATGACATGTTTGGTTTATATCCGCGCTTCAAGCCGAAAATGGCGAAGGTGTTTGGCAATGCGGGAGAAGTGATCCTCAATGGCTTAAAGTCCTACCACGACGAAGTGATTGGAAGGAAGTTCCCGCAGCAGGAAAACTGGTTTGGGATGAAAGATGAAGAGTATGATGAGTTGGTGAAGATGTTGGGCTAGCACCGGCGGTCAGCAATAGCCCTTAGCGGCTGATGCTGACCGCTAAATTTTTCCACAACAAGGAGTTGAACATGGAAAACAACCTTCGGGATCTACTCGAAATTCGGCATAACAGGCTGGATGCCATAAATGAAGTCCTGCTGAATCCGGATACAAAAATCATCAACAGCTTTCTGGAGGTGGTGAAAAAATACGGTACACCTGAAGAGATAAACAGAAAAGCAAAAGAAGCGCGCTCACTCGAAAATCTGTTTGCCAAAGTGAATGAGAAGAAACCCGAATACATCAAAGACCTGGAATGGCTGCAGGAACAGGCCAGAAGCACAAGATTCATTTCGGTTGCAGATTACAGACAAAAGGTTTTGGGCGATGCGGCAAAAGGCAGAAAGTTCGCCGACGATTTCGCGGTGACGTTGGAAGTATCCGCTCTGCAATACTTCCCGTGGATTCGTGAAATGACCGAATACGCGCTCGAAGCAAAGACACTGGTACCCGGACGATTCATCAAAGTCCGCAGGATGAAAGAGCAGGAGGAGGATGGAGATCTGCCTGCGATAGCGGCCGCAATGCAGATCATCGGCGCGTCGTATGTGGAGACATTGGATACGAAAGGAACGGACGGTTCGAATCCGCATCTCAACGGGCCTGAGACGATCACCGGTTATTTCGGCGGCATCGGTCAACCGAACGACCATGCTTTGCAATGGCTGGATGAATGTCTTTATTATTACACTAATTATGGCGTAAAGTCTGTCTTGAACTTCAACGCGGGGACGATTTTGCTCGGCTTCCTGCTTTATAAACTCGGCATAGATAACGAGTTCAAGATTTCGGTGTTCTTCGGAAGCGATAATCCCTATCACGCTTTCTGGATCATGCTGGCCGCGAAACTATTCAGCCGCGACGATGGGACTTCACCATTGATCGGGTTCAACTGGTCCAACTCGGTCAATAACGAGACCATGGAATTGACCGCGCAGTTCAGAAAGAGTCTCGGCTTTGAAGATATCGTGCGCTTTGAGCATCATATCACCGAGACATGGAAGTCCATCGTCAAACAGCCATACGACCGGCGTGATGAATTGGTCCAGTTAGCGGATCATGTTGCAAACATCTCTGCCAAGCACGAAGGCGGCGACCCCGAAATCGAAATGACACTCACCCATCCTTCAGACATTCTTGATTACTTCCGCGAGAAGAAGGAAGTAATAGAGGCCGGCGACTGGGATGGACTCAAAAAGAACTTCATGGAGAAAGTCGCTGCAGCCAATCACACCGCGTGCGCACTAGCAGAGAATGGTCTGTCTTTTATCGCCGCGCAGAATTTGCATAAGTACATCTAACGAGTCGAACAGGTTCAAAATAAGGTGACGGCCACTTTTGCGCAGCACTCCCGAAGCAAGGCGCAGGGAGCGAAGTGGTTGTCACAGTAGTCTTGTCCCGGGAGTGCCCATTATCAGGGACATATAGAATTTGTCACCCTGAGCGCAGCGAAGGGTCTCCCACTGATTTGAGCCTGATCAGGCTCAAATCAGTGGGGATTCTTCACTCCCTTCGGTCATTCACACCGTCCCGGTGTCTTTCGGGAGAATGACATTATGTATTCGGTTGTAGACACTCCCCTTGTCGCTCGCAGATTTATGGAAGGAATTCAGATGGTATAATGCCCGTGCTCTACAGAGTACCGCACGCATGCCAGACATGCGTATCTAAACTGGAACTTTGAATTCTAGCCTGCAAATTATTCCAAAAGGTTTAAATATTATGAGGCAAGCGGTAGAATTTGAAGGGTTTCAAAGGGAAATATGAAACTTCACGAATATCAGTCGAAAACAATTTTTGCAAAATATGGAATTCCCATCCCCAAGGGACGGGTGGCGGCTACCGCAGATGAGGCGAAACATATTGCCGAAGAGCTGGGTGGCCGCGTTGTTATTAAATCACAGGTGCTAGTCGGTGGACGCGGCAAGGCAGGCGGCGTGAAGATCGCCAGGAATGCAGACGAAGCCGGAGAGCTTGCCCAGCAGATCCTTACGATGCATATCAAAGGTCTGCCTGTCCGCAAAGTGCTTGTGGATGAAGCCGCGGCCATCGAAACCGAAATCTATTTCTCCATCACCAATGATCGCGCCGCGAAGAAACCTGTCATGATCGCTTCCGCTGCCGGCGGCGTGGATATCGAGGATGTCGCGGCGACCACGCCCGAGAAAATCATCAAGGTTCATATCGATCCGCTGCTCGGACTGCGCGATTATCAGGCGCGCGATATTGCCGCTTCCATAGATTTGCCGCGCGAACTCTGGCGTGATTTTAGCAAGATCGCGGCCGGGCTGTGGCAGGCTTATCTGGAGACAGACGCAACGCTGGCTGAGATCAATCCGCTTGTCATCACGAAAGACAAGCGCCTTGTCGCCCTGGATGGCAAGATGATGATCGACGACAATGCGCTATTCCGGCATTCCAAACTGGCCGAAATTCGCGATATTGACGAAGAAGACCCTGCCGAAACCGAGGCCCGCAGGCATGGACTTTCCTACATCAAACTGGATGGGGACATCGGTTGCATGGTCAATGGGGCGGGTCTGGCAATGACCAGCATGGACATCGTCAAGTTGTTTGGCGGTGAACCGGCCAATTTCCTGGATATCGGCGGGGGCGCGGGAGCAGATAAGGTGGCCGCGGCGATGCGCATCATTCTTTCCGACCCGAATGTAAAGGCCGTACTGTTCAACATCTTCGGCGGGATCACACGTTGTGACGAGGTGGCGCGCGGCATTCTGGCCGCAATGGATGAAGTCAAACCGAAAGTCCCCATGGTCGTTCGTCTCGTCGGCACCAACGCAGAAGAGGGCCGCAAACTGCTCGAGAACGCGAACATGATCACAGCAGAGACGCTCGCAGATGCTGCGCAGAAAGCAGTCGCTGCGGCGAAGGGATAATAAATTCTCATGAGCATACTCATCAATAAGAATACTCGCCTTCTCGTTCAAGGCATTACAGGTAACGAAGGCCTCTTTCACACCACACAAATGTTCGCATATGGGACCAATGTCGTCGCAGGCGTGACCCCCGGAAAGGGCGGAGAATGGGTCCTCGATGGGAAAGTACCCGTGTTTGATTCCGTCAAACTTGCGGCAGATGCGACCGGCGCGAACTGTGCTTGTATTTTCGTCCCGGCGCGCTTCGCTCCCGATGCAATGCTCGAGGCCGCCGACGCAGGCATTCCACTCATCGTGTGCATCACGGAGGGTATCCCCGTGCAGGATATGATGCGCGTCCGCAACTATCTCGACCAAAAGAACGTACGACTCGTCGGACCGAACTGCCCGGGCTTATTAACTCCCGGTGAATCCAAGGTTGGGATCATCCCCGGTGACATTGCCATTCCCGGAAATATCGGCGTCGTATCACGCTCGGGCACATTGACCTATGAAGTGCTTTACGCCCTCAAACTGGTGGGCATGGGCGCATCCACCTGTGTAGGCATCGGTGGTGACCCGATCAACGGAACCAACTTCATTGATGTGCTCGAAATGTTCGAATACGATCCGCAGACAGAAAAAGTTGTCCTGATCGGTGAGATCGGCGGGACGGATGAAGACAAAGCCGCGGAATTCATTTCATCGATGATGACCAAGCCCGTTGTGTCATTTATCGCCGGTCAAACCGCCCCTCCCGGCAAACGCATGGGACACGCGGGCGCGATCATCGAAGGCGGCGCGGGTTCAGCCGCGGATAAAGTGAGGGCATTGGAAGCCGCTGGTGTGAAGGTGGCAAAGCACCCGGAAGAAATTCCGTCGTTGTTGAAGTAGTTCGTTGGTGGGTAGGCGGCGGGTTTCGAGGCGTGCGTCTCAACCATCGCCGTCGTATCGAGACTGCATTTAGACACATAGAGCCGTCCAATGGACGGCTCTACGGTTATAATCGTTATAACCCTTTAGGGCAAAAAAGACTTATTTGTGCGAGTCAATATAGGTAACAGCGTCGCCCACAGTTGTGATCTTCTGGGCATCTTCGTCTGAGATTTCGGCGCCGAACTTATCTTCAAAAGCCATGATCAGCTCAACAAGATCGAGAGAATCAGCCTCAAGTTCTTCGCGGAAACGAGCCTCGGGTGTGATCTTCGCCTCATCTGCACCGAGCAGGTCTTTGATAATCGCCTTTATTTCTTCGTATGTGTCAGACATGACAACCTCCTTTAGAATTTGACGTGGCAATTGTACTCGGTCTAACAACCGTGTCAAGCCAGAGATGGTAACTCAAACACAGGAACACTGCCCCATGCCAAAAGTTGCGCCCATTGACCAACGAAAAGCCGATCACATCAAGATCAACCTGGAAAAGGATGTCCGCTCCGCATTAACGACCGGGCTCGAAAAGTACCGCTTTACGCATGAGGCTTTGCCCGAACTGGACCTGGAAAGCGTCGACACAGGCCTCAACCTGTTCGGCAAACCCCTGGCCGCTCCCATGCTGATCAGCTCCATGACCGGGGGGACAGCCGAAGCCGAGAGCATCAACCTGCGCCTTGCCGAAGCCGCGCAAGAAACCAGGATCGCAATGGGAGTTGGCTCGCAGCGCGCAGCAATTGAACATCCTGAACAGGCAAGAACTTTTCAAGTGCGACGCGTGGCGCCCGACATTTTGTTGTTTGCGAATCTTGGAGCAGTTCAACTGAATTACGGCTACGGCATTGACGAATGCCGCAAAGCCGTGGACATGATCCAGGCTGACGGACTAATCCTCCATTTTAACCCATTGCAGGAGGCAGTACAGGATGCAGGGGACACCAATTTTGCGAACCTGTCAAAGAAAATTCAAGACGTCTGCAAAACGATAGAAGTACCTGTCATCGCAAAAGAAGTCGGTTGGGGAATCTCAGAACGGACAGCCAGGTTACTGGCAGAGTGTGGTGTATCTGCAATCGATGTTGCGGGTGCGGGCGGGACATCCTGGTCTCAAGTCGAAATGTACCGCGCACCCGATGAATTCACACGCGAACTGGCTGCGACGTTCGTCGGCTGGGGCATCCCCACCGCTGAGTCGATTCTAAACGTCAGGAAAGCCGCGCCCGATATGACGATCTTCGCCAGCGGCGGACTCAAAGACGGGCTGGATATCGCCAAGTGCATCGCATTGGGTGCAACTCTCGGCGGAATGGCAGGGCAGTTCCTCAAGGCCGCAGCGATTTCAACCGAGAAAGCCGTTGAGGTGATGAAGTTAACGAAGAGACAAATTGAGGTAACCATGTTCGCGGCGGGAGTCGGAAATTTTGATTCACTCAGGAAAGTCTGGTTGCAGGATCGTTCAAACCTGGAAGTGGAATCATGAACATATTCAGTCAATGGAAAATCACGTCGATCATCAAAAGCATATGATGGAACGGATTCCTCGTCGTCTACCACCCTTACCCGAGGGCGCGTGGCATCCCCTACTAAATGGCTGCTTGAATTGCCATGAAGTCCGTGGAATAATGTAAGCGACTATTTCTTGGGAGAGGAGAAAGAATCATAATCCTAGGCAATACCCCACGAAATCGCAAATGTGCGATTCTGTTCTTATTTATTGCCTTGATGCTCCGCCTGACGGGTTGTGCGCCCGCGCCAGCTACAGTCGAGCCAGCCCCAACGCCATCAGAAACGGGAGTTCCAGGTACAGCCACCCTAACAACACAGCAGGCCGAAACTCCAATCCCAACCCCCACTCTGACGCCAGAGCCCAAGGCTGTCATCAAAATCGTCAGCCAGGGCCCTTTATCAGGTAATCAGGCGATTTTTGGCAAAGACATCCTGCGCGGCGCGGAGCTTGCTGTTCGGCAGTTGACCGGGCCGTTGGCAGAGCAGGGTTACCAGGTAGTTCTGCTG
>DATDRD010000158.1:0-7594 GCA_035291925.1 Anaerolineales bacterium | reverse complement strand
CTTCATCGGCATAACGGACGTGCAGCGCGTGCCGGTCTGCTTCCGAATAAACGGCTACGGTTTCAATGCCCAGTTCGCGGCAGGCGCGAATGATGCGTACGGCGATCTCCCCACGGTTTGCAACCAGAACTTTTTTGAACATGACACCTCATCATCTGTCATTGCGAGGAGGGTGCTGGTCGAGTATGCCAAACGAAGTGCGGCATGTATCGAGACCAAGCCCGACGAAGCAATCTCATCTCAGCACCAAACACTATATTGCTTCCCGCAGGCTCGCAATGACATTCTTACAACGGAATATTCCCGTGCTTCTTCGCAGGGTTGGCATCGCGCTTGTTGCTGAGCATTTCGAGACCGTTGATCAAACGGGGGCGCGTCTCTCTGGGCTCGATAACATCGTCAATATAGCCGCGTTCCGCCGCAACGTACGGGCTGGCAAATTTCTCGCGATACTCGGCGACCAGTTCCGCCTTTTTCCTGGCAGGATCCTTCGCCTTTTCGAGCTCTTTGCGGAAGATGATGTTGACCGCGCCATCCGGTCCCATCACCGCGATCTCGGCTGAAGGCCATGCCAGATTCAGGTCGCCGCGAATATGCTTGCTCGACATCACGTCATACGCGCCGCCATACGCCTTGCGTGTAATCACTGTTAGCTTGGGCACGGTCGCCTCGCAGTAGGCATATAACAATTTTGCTCCTGAACGGATAATGCCGTGATGCTCCTGGACAGTGCCCGGCAGGAAACCAGGCACATCTACAAAGGTGATGATCGGGATGTTAAATGAGTCACAGAAGCGGACAAAGCGTGCCGCTTTTTCCGAAGCGTCAATGTCCAGCACGCCTGCCAATGCCGCGGGCTGGTTGGCTACGATACCGACAGAGTGCCCTCCGAGCCGCGCAAACCCAACTACAATGTTTTGAGCATAATTTTCGTGGATTTCGAAGAACTGTCCGTTATCCACAATCAGGCGGATAACATTCTTTATGTCGTAAGGTTTTCCCGGGTCATCGGGGATCATGGTGTCCAGTGCCTCATCCATGCGGAGCGGGTCATCGCCACCCAGTATGAACGGAGGATCTTCCATGTTGTTTTGGGGCAAATATCCAAGCAGTTTGCGGATCAGATAGAGCGTATCTGCTTCACTGTCAGCCGCTATGTGACAGACACCCGATTTCTCCGAATGAACACTGGCGCCACCCAAATCTTCAAACGACACTTCTTCGTGTGTCACGGTTTTGACGACATCGGGCCCTGTAACGAACATGTATGAAGAATTCCTGACCATGAAAATAAAATCGGTCAATGCGGGGGAGTAGACCGCACCGCCCGCGCACGGCCCCATAATGGCTGAGATTTGCGGGATCACGCCTGAAGCCATCGTGTTGCGCAGGAAGATATCGGCATATCCGCCAAGCGCCACCACGCCCTCCTGAATGCGCGCCCCGCCCGAATCATTCAGGCCAATGACCGGCGCGCCGTTCTTCATTGCCATATCCATGATCTTGCAGATCTTCTCTGCGTGCACTTCCCCGAGACTCCCGCCAAACACCGTGAAATCCTGCGAGAAGACATAAACAAGACGACCTTCGATTGTGCCCCAGCCTGTCACAACCGAGTCGCTCATGTATTTCTGCCTGACAAGATCAAAGTCGTGTGTGCGATGCTGCACGAACGCATCCACTTCACGGAATGAACCTTTATCGAGCAAGAGATCAATTCTCTCGCGGGCGGTCCGGCGTCCCTTTTTGTGTTGGGCTTCGATGCGCTCAGGACCGCCACCCAGGCGTGACTTGACTTTCTGTTCACGCAGATGTTGAGTCTTCGTTTGGTTGCTCATGTTCCTCGCTTCTTATAAAAAAGGTCCTTGTATTCCGGTTGAATGTAATGATCGCCGTCAGGATCAGCAGCAGCGTCGATGCGCTGAATGCATAAGACAGGTTGGCTCTTGCCGATTGATAAAAAGACCGCTCGATCCAATATTCCACAAGCCAGAGGCTGATCGATATGGGGATCGCCCAATGCGCCCAGGCCTTTGCGTTCCAGATGCTCCACAGGAGAACGCCTCCCGCGAGCACCCAGCCTGCTCCCGTTATGGATAAATACAGGGGGCTGAGACGCGCGGCGAATTCATAGAGAACACCCCACCAGCGCAGAGCGGCGAGCAGTCGGATCGCGCCCCACGCTGATAAACTTAACACCATCCATAGGAACAGGGTTACACCGAATGGTCGTCCCTTAGGCATGTTCCGGCTCGATAGCGGTGACAATTTCAGGCCCGGGGAGAAGCGTACCCTGTTTCATGTTCATGGAGCATCATAACGCATCAGTTGTTTTCCTCCGTAGTGGACGTTAAGCGGCTCCATGTATTCATTGAACTGGCCCTTGTAGGGCTGCTGATCCAATATCGTTGGATTGGCGAGTACATAATCAAGACCCAGCTTTTCAAGATATGCGCCTGCCTGCCTGGCCTGGAGTGCCTGAAAATACGGATAACTGTTGATCAGCCCATCCATATTAATGATGGTGCGGTCATGAATGAAATAGCCGACATTTCCCCCGCCTGTCATCCCGATGATGCTGCCTGGCGGGGTGTGCTCTTCCAGTAGCGGCGGAATATCCATATAGGGTGCGTCAGGCGACCAGTAGCCATATGGCATCGAATTTTGTATGCTCTGCCAATAGGGTGTGCCCATATTAAGCCCCACATAGGCGGCCAATAGCCACGCAGCAATCTGCCGGTATCGAAATTTATGAAGTGTCTTGTAGAGCAGGCCCGGTATCAGGCTTGAGGTTAAAACAATAATCACCAACTGGCTGACCCAATACCATTCCTTATATGCGGCATATCCAATCGCATGGTAGTAGGGCGCCTGCAGCCAGGCGCTGCTTAAAAGGGGGACAATGCCCATTTGCGTGATGGCGGTTTTTCCCTTATGCCGGTTTGTAAGCAGAACAAGATAGAAAACGGCTGCCAGAAGTGTGAGGACGATCAGGTAGCGCCATTCATCTGCGACGCGAAGTCCATAAAGACTCTCAGACCAGCCGCCCAAAATCCTTGACACAGGATTCCAGGCATTGGCTTCACCGGTGTAATTGATGCCAAAGAAGGAGAGCGGACTGCGCGTCGAACCGCCGTATGCGCGGCCGGGAAGAGACGCCCACCATTGTTTGACCTGGCCGCTGACGGGGGAGGGTGTACCGAAGGCGAGTTTGTTCCAAACCATATATATACCCAACGCGCCAAAAACGATGCCGTAATACAGTGCTCCCTCGGTCATCCACTTTTTCCAGTGATCACGCAGATCAGCCAGCGGTTTTTCGTCTGCGTGAAATACAGATGATTTATTTGTCCGTAATCCTATAAAAATAAACCTGCTGATTCCGAAGAGCAGGACGGTTAATGCAGAGTCCATCGGAATGATCAGGCGTGAGAAGGAGCCCTCCAAAAAACCGAGCCTTAAACTCGCAAGCATGATCGCGCCGATGATCACTGAACTTGTCAGGGAAAATAAAAAAAGTTGCTTTAGCATCTCACGTAAATTCAATATCGTCGGGCGCTGGTACAAGCCCAACAAAAATGCGCAGGGGATTTTGACGATCAGCCCCATACCCGCCATGGTCAGGGCGATATCTGTAGATTGGTAGTAGGCACGCAGGTCAACTCGTATGATGAACGCCAGCAGGGTGGCAATGATGATCGAAGCGATATCGAGAGGGAGATAATAGCGCAGCAAGTGCCCGTGAAAGACGACCCACAACCCCACCATTCCCGCTAGAAAAACAAGGTCCAGCCGGCTGAAGATGGTCAAGACGGCGATCACAGCGAGCGTCACGATTTGCCTCGGGGAAACTTCGTTCGAGCGCCACGATCTCTCGAACCCGTACAGCCTGTAAACGAGCAGCACGATAAAAAATGCCGCAATGCCTGTCTCCAGACCGGGTCTGTAAACGATATTTAGAACATCAAAACTGAACACCCAGTAGAGTGCCGCGATCGCGCCGATCGGGGCTGAGAAAATTTTTCCGATTAGACGATAAAGCAGGATCGCCGTCGCGGCGGAAAGGCCGCTCATCACCAACATAAGAATGCGCAGTGGAAGGATCAAATCAAAGCGCGCGAACGCAAAAATCGGCACACAGATCAGCATCCACAGTGGGTGATAACCGTTGGTTGGATTGATGCCATCAAACGTACTTCCCTGTCCTTCGCTGATGTTCTGGGCGACCTTGAAGTAATAGTAGGCATCGTCGCGTATGAACCAGTGCCACGATAAATTCTGTGCGTCCGACAAAGCTGCATACAGGCTGATCGACATAACAACAACGATCAAAATTGTTTCAAACCAGGGGAACCGCTTCATTAATGAATGTCCAATGTGATCTTTCCGAAATTTTCATGATTCCATAATCGTTCTTGCGCGAGGGCGGCATCTCTGAGCGGATACGTCCTGTCTATGACGGGTTTCAGTTTTCCGGCCACGATCAGATCCATCACTTCCTTGAAATCGTCGAGCGTGCTCATGGTTGAGCCAATGATGCTCAAGTGCCTGGCAAACATATAGCGGTTGTCAATCTCGAATTTTGGTCCGGCGCTGCTGCCCACTGTCAGCAGGCGTCCGCCTTTTCGCAAGGCGCGCAGGCTTTGCATGAAGGTTGTACCGACGTTATCCACCACGACGTCCACGCCGCGTTTGTTCGTGGCAATGAAGACGGCCTTTGACCACTCCTCTTCTTTTGAACGATCAATCAAAATATCCGCCCCCATGGACTCTGCCCGTTCCAATTTTTTCGCATTCGAGCCAACCACAATCACCTGTGCGCCGATATATTTGGCGATCTGCAGGCTGGCAGTATTCACCCCGCCCCCCGCGCCGAGGATGAGCACGGTCTCCCCCTGCTGCAAATTGCCGCGTTTGAGGAGCGAATGCCACGCCGTTTGATAGACGAGCGCTGCCGCGGCGGCCTGGTGGTAATCAAAACCCGGCGGCAACCGATAAAGTTGTTTTATGGGAAGGGAGACATATTCTGCATAGGTGCCGCGAACGGTCTCGCCAAGCAGATGCCATTCGCGGCACAGGTTGTCTTTCCCATTCAGGCAAAACTCACATTTCCCGCAGCCGAGACTGGCATTGATGACAACGCGATCTCCAATCTCCAATCTCAAACCGCCAGCCTCCTGTGCTGAAATTGCCGAAGCAGGCAATTCGCCATCACCGAGTGCAATGATTTCCCCCGCGCCATCCGCGCCGTTGATGTGGGGCATCTCCAGCTTCAAGCCGGGCCAGCCGTTGCGCACCATTACATCCACGCGATTAAGCGCCGCGGCGTGCAGGCGGATCAAGGCCTCTCCAGGTTTTGGTTCCGGGGCGGGGAAGTCAGTATATTCCAATACTTCAGGTCCGCCGTGCTGGCGGAAAAGGACAACCTTCATGGGGATGATTGTAACTGATGAGGACTGGCTTTTTGCCTTTCCCTTTGGAACTTCAAAGGGTACCCATAGCACCAGCCGCATGACACCAAATGCCTTATGGCTCAACGATGTAATATTCAAACAGGATTTCTTCTGGTTTGGGTTTGCGATAAACAAGTCCGGTCTTCCCACCCGGATACTTGAGACTTATTTCCGCGAGCAGCGAACGATTTTCGGGAATGGCAAAAAATCCTGCTTTCTGCTTTGGGGTCAACCCAAGACCTGCAATGCCTTCCGCACTCAGATCGGCACGCGGATTGTCTGGGGCAAGAAAGGCCAAAGTGGGGAAGCCTGAAAAGATTCGTGGTGCTCCCAATACAAAGATCTGAAAGTCTTTTCCCATCTTGTTTGCCATCAATCCAACTTCCATGGCATATTCTCCATTTGCATCCTGGAAATATGCATTGACTCGATATTCGTACATATAGAACTTTACGTTTTGGTAGGTGATTATGCATGCAATCGCGAAAAGGATTAGCACAACTGCCCGTTCCGGGATCATTCGGAACTTTTGGAGATATTCAACGATTTTGTAAGCACCAAGCGCCATAAGTAGAGCTACTGCGGGCGATGTCATGAGGAGACGGGTGTTTGCTGGTGGGTTCAATGTCAAAATACCCCCGAAAAGTATGACTGCCCAGAACCAAATCAGCACAATGAAGTGTCGCGGCTCAAAAAAATATGCCAGCGCATAACCCATTCCGAGAAGAAAGAGGATGCTGCCAAAAACAGTGAGATACGGGTTGGGAGAATTAAAGGTATTACCAGGAGCTGGAGATGCAATGAAGACCATTATTGTACGTGTAAACTGATTAAAAAGGATCTCCCAGACGCTTCTCCCGGTCAGAGCTGCCTGTTGAGTTAACCAGCCGTTGAATAAGATGCCCTCCTGCCCCAGGCGGCCGATGAAGATATCCGGATGACGCACGAAATATGCAGCCTGCGGAGCCGCACTTACAATGGCGGCAACAAAGAATGAGGCAAGATGCTTCCGATGGGAATAAAGATAGCTGCGCTGTCTGATGATCAAAAACAACAGAGTTACGACTCCGAGGATCAAAACGAGTCTTGTGCCGGCGTATGTGTAAATGCATAAGCCTGCCATTGCACCGGCGGTATAGTAATAGCGCGGATCATCTTTCTGAATTGCTCTGGCAAGGAGCCAAAAGACCAAAGCTGACATAAGGCTGTCAACCACATTGTGGACGCCCACCCGGCTAAAGTGAACGTGGTACGGCAGAGTCGCAAGGAATGCTGCCGCCAAAAGAGCAACGGCCGGATTAAATAATTGACGTGCCGCCAGGTAGGTAAATAGAACAGCCAAGGTTCCCGCCAAGACGCTGGTTACCCGGACTGCCAGGATGTTTTGCCCAAAGATGATTTCGGTAAAAGCGGTGGGAACAAACGACCAGTTCGGTTGGCTGGACCAGCCTGTCTCAAAGAAATTGGTAACCTCACCGTGCAGAATGCGCCTTGCCTCACTGCCGATTGATGCTTCATCGCCAGACCATGGATAGGGATGTGTGGATAGATCAATAGCGCGCAGAGCACATGCCAGCACCAGCACAATTAATAGAACGAGAATTTCCGTACGGTTTGCTCTGATTTTTTCCACGAGGGTGCTGCCCTCATTTGGCTGAGATGGTCTTGCCCATGTAACGAAAATGCCGAGGATAACACTGCTGACCCATGCCACTGCAGCGATACGGTCTGTTTCTGGGTTTTTGAAATTATCAGCGACGTAGAGAACCGAGATCGTCAGAAGGACGATGATGATTGTCCATAAGATCCCTGGCACAATAAATGGCCGCAATATTTCAAGCTCTTCCGGCGTAAACGGTGCACTTTCCAGCAGGCGCATACTGAGCATGAACCCCAACATGGCTAAACCTGTGCAGACTGCACCGGCTACCCAGAACTGAGCCCGAAGTTGAATAATGCCCGCCAGGATCAAGATGATAGATGCAATTGGTGTGACGGCTTTGATGAACAATCTCGTTGGATTCATATCAACACCTTTCGCCAACAGGAATTTATTTCAGCCCTAACTCACTCCGTGAAATGACCAGTCTTTGGATCTCGCTGGTGCCCTCATAAATTTCGGTGATCTTCGCGTCACGGAA
>DATDRD010000157.1:0-3491 GCA_035291925.1 Anaerolineales bacterium | reverse complement strand
AAAACGAAACGCAAATTGGATTTTTATATAAAGTAGAATGATCAGAGAGAAGCTCTCGCATGGAACAAACCCGAAAAGCGCGGGCACTATTCAGACGATCCTGCAATTCGCGAAGCCGCAAAAGGGACGGAGATCTATTCGCGGGCTGATAAAATAGAGGGTGAAGTTAAAAGTCTGTTACACTGATGTTCGCTTCACCCCACAGGCGGGGAATGTTTTTCATGACGATGAGGTAATCCATGGCTAAAGTTTTTGTTTCCTACTCCAGAAAAGATTCAGTAGTCGCCCGAAAATTGATCGAGGCACTCAAAACTATCGAACAGGACGTGTGGGTGGATTGGGAGGACATTCCTCCTGCAGTGGATTGGCTGGAGCAGATATTCCGCGGCATTGAAGGTTCGGATGCCTTCATCTTTCTCATCAGCCCGGACTCAATTGCATCCGAAGTCTGTAACGTGGAGGTCAAACGCGCGGCCCTGAACAACAAGCGCATCATCCCCATCGTTCTCCGTGATGTCGACCCAAAAACGACCATCGAGATTATCAGTAAACTAAATTGGACCTTCATGCGTGAACAGGATGATTTCGATGAAGGGCTTGCAAAGGTAAAGGTCGCGATCGAGCTCGATCTCCCATGGGTGGAAGAACACAACCGGCTGCAGGCACGTGCACTCCACTGGCACCGCAAAAAGGAACCCAGCCTGCTCCTGCGCGGCAGGGATCTGCGCAATGCGAAGAATATGATCGCTGCGGCGACAAGCAAGGATCCCACACCGACAGAGCTGCAAAAGACCTACATCCAACATAGCAATCGCAGCGAAAGAAATCGAATCATTCTGGGGATTGCAACAGGCATTGCCGTCATTGCCCTGGCGATCTTATCTTATAGGGCCGTCCAGGCATCCAATGAAGCTCAATATCAGAAAAATATCGCGGTAACGAAAGCAGAGGACGCCAGACAAGCTCAGTTGGTAGCTGAAGATGAGCGAGGGAAGGCCGAAGCAGCGCAGAAAGATGCCGAGGAGCAGCGCAGGATTGCTGATGAGCAAAGGGATATTGCTCAGGCACAACGAAGCGTGGCAAGGGCACAGATCTATCAAACGAGACCGGGAGGCTTATATATAAGTACCTTGCTTGCAATTGATTCGCTGCAAAAATTGCCTACTGATGAAGCAGAGGAGATCCTTAGAAAGAACATTGGTCTGCTCCCTCTCCCGGTTGCACAAGCTTCGCAATCTGGAATCATCAATTCCGTGGAATTCAGCCCAAATGGCACAACCTTTGTAACAACCAGCGCCGATGGTACGGCTTGTGTGTGGAACTCCAAAGATGGGACAATGCTTTTTTGTGCGGACAGTCCCGGATCCGTGAATGATGCGGTATTTAGTCCAAACGGTGAGCTCATCGTAACGGGCGATAATTCCGGCCTCGTCCAAATTCTTGATACAGAGAATGGGGATATCCAGGACAAGTTCGAATGCGACTCCCCCGTGAAGGATGTGAATATCAGGTCTGATGGGACATTGCTCGCAGTTGCCTGCGAGAATGGTAGCATCACCATCATTAATTTGACTACTCGCAAGGAAGGTTACCATCTGCAAGCGGCCAGCAATATTAATGTCTCGGCCCTCAGTCCTAACGGAGTGTGGTTGGCAGTCGGTTCGAAGACAGGAACCGTAACAGTCTGGAACCTAAATAGAAAGGGAGAACCCCTATCGCGTCCAAGACATAAAGGCGGAGTCCTTGCAATCTCATTCAGCCCTAACAGCGAGTTCATTGCTACAGGTGGAGAAGACAAGACTGCCATTGTTGTGCGTGCGGACACAGGCGAAGAACTCTTGCCCGTTACCAATGAAGACTCGGTGGAAGATGTTGCTTTCAGCCCGAATAGTCTCTGGTTGGTAACCGTATCGAATGATCAGAGGATCAGGGTTTGGGATATGGTGAGCGGCAGGGAGAGACTCCGCATGCTTCAGGATAGTCGGGTCACCGAAGTACAGGTCAGTTCGAACGGTCGATGGATCGCGACGACTGGAACCGATGAAACGGTTCGAGTCTGGAATGCCGCCACGGGAGCGGAAATATTCCGGATCCCTTTGAAAGCCAGCGGTTCAGTGCTCGCATTCAACAAGGATGGCAATTACCTTCTCTCAGGCGACGAAAGCGGCGAAATCAACATTTGGGATATTTCCAGCATGGCCGCGCCGGAAAATTATGTTCAATTCAACGGGATTGCAGGAAACATCCAATTCAGCCCAGCGGGTGACTGGATGGTCGCTTCTGACGAAAAACGGGTCTGGTTGTTGAACCCGGAGCAGTTATCCAATCTGACAGCGCGTCCGCAAGGCGAACCGATTCTTGAATTCAAATCGAATGTGAAGGATGTCATCTTTAGCCCCGATTCAAAATTGCTTGGCATCCTTACAGAGGGCAATGAGGTCGCCACATACAGAATCGAAAATCAGTCTTTAAAGACAATCAAAGTCACTAGTCCTATCGTGTCAATAGCGTTCTCGCCAGACAGCCTGCAATGCATTACAGGTGACGCAGAGGGTAAAGTCCAGGCTTGGAATGTGAACAATACTGAATTCATTGAAAACCTCAGCGAGGAGAATTCGAAGGTGCTGTCCATGGCCACAAGTCCACAATTCCTGGCAGTGGGCCTGACAGACAAGATCAATTTCTTTGATATGAAGAGCGGGCAGACACTCCCAGAAATCGAATCTCCCGGAGAGCATTCACTCCTGGCTTTCAGCGCGGATGGTGCTCTGCTGGCTTCGAGGAACTCCTCCAATCAGATCAACATCTGGAAATATGGAAATAGCGGATCCACCCCGGTCGCACCTACCATCCAGGAACAGGTATTCTCACTATCCTTCAATTCAACGGGAAAGCTGCTTGCTATCGGCACGGCAAGTAATGTTTATTTGATAGATACAAGCACAGGAGAGGAGGTTGCTCGCATCCCACATGCAGATAATGTAAATGGCGTTTCCTTCTCAGCCGCCGGAAACACCCTGGCGACCGCCTCCTCCAAAGTCGTTCAATTCTGGGATGTTACAAAGCCCCAACTCCAACGGATCAAAGAAGGCGATCTCATCAAAATTGCCTGTTCGCGCTTACCGAAGAATTTCAGTGACGCCCAATGGGGATCACTATTAACCCTGTGTGAAAATTTGCCAGTGCCATAAAAACGACTGCATCTTCGATAGTGAAAAAGTCATCGTCCCAAAAGATTGACTTTCTGGCACAACCTAGTATAAATCCGTTCCCAGAGTCTATCCGAGGACTGTTTCATTCGCCGCACAAAGCGAACAGCCTGTAAGGCAGGATGAAGTATGACGTAGTACGTTTTCGGACAGGTTCTTGATATTTTTTAACCCTGGAGGTGTGAGTGAACGCGACTTTGAAATTGGGAGAGCACTATATTTTCGATCTCTCCAACTGCAACCATGAGATTCTCATGGATAGCGAGCGCGCGTACTCGCTGT
>DATDRD010000156.1:0-2455 GCA_035291925.1 Anaerolineales bacterium | reverse complement strand
GAGCTCATCACCCAGTGGGCACTGCGCGGCACTTTTTATCTCATCCCTGGCGGTGAATGGCTTCCAGATCACGATACCCTGCGTTATTCAGTCCATAGATATACCGTTGCAGTGGATGAAACGCTGGATAACCTGATTTTGGCGCGGCCTTCCACCTGTCTTCAACTGTTGGATCTGCTTATGGAAGCCGACAAGCAGAACAAACCGATCTTGATATTGGATTTCCTGCATCACTTTTACAATTCCGATGTCGAGTTATCCCTCCGGGATCACATACTGGAACAATGCTGCCAATACACCAGGCACCTCTCGCTCTCCCATCCTGTTGCCGTGCTGGTACCCTGCCTGCCTACAGAGGAGTACCGGCGGTTCTTCCCCATTCTGGCCTCAGTTGCCGACGAAATCATTCCTGCACAGGAAAACACTGCAGCGGAAGACTCACAGGACTTTCTTTTTTAGGAAACCACCATGGGACGCAACAGTCTTTCTGCCACACAATTAGCGCATAAGATTATCGCTTCACTAAATTCCTTGTCTGAGATGCTCTCTCCCAAATACCGAAAGATTATGAAGAGGTTTTCTGAATACATCTTGCAGCATCGGGTCTCGATTCATAACGCCACCGACCATTTACCCATGCTAGCCGCACTTGTGATTATTCAATTGGAGGAGCACGAAAGAAATAATCATGAGTTCAATGAACTCTACAGACAGATTGAAGAATTAAGGCTTGAAGTCAGGACGCTCAAACCCGCCGAATGAAGAAATATATCGGTTGGCTGTTCGATTTATACGCCCACCCGACAAAGGGCGTTGTTTTGTGGCTGGTGGGAGAGAACAGAAAGCCATATTGCTTCCATCAGGATTTCGAGATCAAATTTTATGCCAGCGGGCCTGTTCAGCTCTTGCATGAGTTGGGGAAGTTCCTTAGAACGAAACATTCCAGTGAGACAGTAAGGCTCGAACGCACTAAAAGGGAAGATTTGTTTGCCGGCCCTCAAGAGGTCATGGGCATTGGGGTTTCCGGCCCCGCAATTTACAAGAAATTATTCCAGGGGGTCAGTGAAAACTTTTCTGATCTGATTTTTTATGACGTCGACATTCCTCTAACTGTGCGATATGCGGCGGCTTACAATGTTTTCATGATGGCGCGGTGCGAGATCACTGCACAGCCAGATGGCAAGGTAGTGAGCATTCGTGCAATGGAAATACCGTGGGAACTTGACCCTACATTGCCGCGCCTGAGAACGTTGAGCCTGAAACCGGATACCGATCCATCTCATAAGCCTCCCAAACATCTGGTTGCAAAGTTTGGTAATTCCTGCCTGCGGATATCGTTCGACCGACCCCATGAACTCATCAGCCTCTTGAACACCATCCTGTCATCCTATGATCCCGATGTCATCCAGACTCATTTTGGTGATGCGTGGTTGTTTCCACTTCTGCAGAAGCTATCGAAAGAAACAGGAATTCCTTTCAATCCCAACCGTGATTTATCCATGCCAATTTTGCGGCGCAAGGAAGTCAGCTTCTTCAATTATGGACACGCTCATTATCGTGCTCCACAGGTTCATCTGCGCGGGCGTTGGCACGTTGATGTGGAAAACTGCATGACCTACAACCAGTATCAATTGGTTGGGGCGATTGAACAGGTGCGACTAAGCAGCCTTCCCTTGCAGGAAGTCGCCAGGCGTTCCCCGGGCGCGGCCATCGCCGCCATGCAAAATCTTACGGCGATGAGACGCGGTACGCTTGTCCCCTATCAACACCAAAAAGGCGAAATCCCCAAGACGTTCAATCAATTTGTCAGAGCCGACCGCGGCGGCCTGGTGTTCCAGCCGACCTCCGGCATCTTTCAGAATGTCGCCATCCTGGATTTTAGTTCCATGATGGCCTCCATCATGATTGAATACAATGTTTCACCTGAGACGGTGGTGGGCATCCAGGAAGAAGGAGATGGCTTCGAGATTCCGGAGTTGGGCGTAAAAATCAGCTCCCGCCCAGGGCTCATCCCGCAAACTCTGAAGCCTATGCGTGATAAACGACTCGCCCTCAAACGATTGTTAAAATCCATTGATAAAAATGATCCTCACTACCGCGCCAGTTATCGCCGTTATAAAGCTGTTAGCGATGCACTGAAATGGCTCACGGTTGTTTGTTATGGACGCCTGGGCTTTGCCAACTCAATTTTTGGGCGTTTGAACGCGCACGAGGTTGTCTCTTACCTTTCAAGAAAGGTGATTACCCAGGCCAGGTTCATTGCCGAAACTAAAGGTTTTGCCGTGTTACATGTGTATGTTGACAGCCTTTTCGTTTCGCGCCCGGATGCTTCCCAGGAAGACTTCCAGGCCCTAGCCAGTGCAATAGAGCGGGAAGCACGCTTACCCATTGAATTGGAAAATGTGTATTCCTGGTTTGCCTTTCTCAGTTCGCGTCAGAATCCAAATATATCTGT
>DATDRD010000155.1:0-6900 GCA_035291925.1 Anaerolineales bacterium | reverse complement strand
ATCCTCATCGGCTTCGAGTCGCTTAACCCGGCTAACCTGAAGAAGATGAACAAGGGTTTCAACATGATGAAGGGCGGCTACGAGCAGGCCTTACGCAACTTGCGCAAGCACAACGTCCGCCTCTACATCACCTTCGTCTTTGGCTACGACGAAGACACCGAAGCCAGCTTCGACGACACGGTGGCCTTCGCCCTCCAACACAAATTTTACATCGCCGCCTTCAACCACCTCACGCCTTTCCCCGGCACGCCCCTTTACCGCCGCCTCGAGTCGGAGAATCGCTTGCTCTACGACCGCTGGTGGCTGGACGACCGTTACAGCTACAACAAGATTCCATTTCAACCAACGCACATGACGCCGGAGCGGCTCCAGCGCGGCTGTGTGGAAGCGCGGGCCAGGTTCTACAGTTACCGCAACATCTGGGAGCGCAGTTTTGACTCGGTGAACCGCTCCAACTCGGCGATGTGGTGGCACTTCTACGGCATCAATGCCATGTTCCGCCGCGAGGTGCGGCAGCGGGATTACTATCCGCTTGGGGATCGATCATTTAACGGCAGCCTGCTCAAAGTCCGCGAAAGAGGCGAGCCACTGCCGGTTCTCGTTCCGCACGAGTCGCATGCCCCCTCTCGTCTTTGAACTTGCCACTGAAGCGGACGATCCAGGCTTGCGCCGCTTGTTGCGCGAGAATCCAATGCAAGGCTCAATCTCACTCTCGTTTGAGCGCGAGCCGAATTATTTCAATGCATCAGCCGTTGAGGGATCATTCCATCAAACACTTGTGGCGCGTGAAGCGGATACGGGCGAGATCATCGGTGTTGGGAATCGCTCGCTGCGAGAAATGTTTGTCAATGGCAAAGTACAAACGATTGGTTACATGAGTCAACTGCGCATACATCCGAAATATGGTAAAGGCTTGTACCTTGCGCGTGGATTGGCGCAGGGCTTCAGGCTGTATCATGATCTGCACGCGGATGGACAGACGTCTCTTTATCTTATGAGCATCGTCGAAGATAACCTGCCCGCGCGGCGATTGCTGACGTCAGGTCTGCCCCATTATCCACAGGCGCAGGAATACGCACGTATGTTTACGTATGCCATCTATCCCATGCGGCGAAAGGATGATCTGCCTTTGCCGCGCTCACTGCGACTCATTCGCGGGAGCGATAAATATGTAAACGGGGTCGTGGATTGCCTCAATCGCAACGGCGCGCGCAAACAATTCGCGCCTTACTGGACTTGCGACTCTCTCTTCATCGCAGACCTGAATCCGGCCGATTTTTTCCTGGCGCTGGATGGCGAAGGCGTGGTGGGATGTCTTGCCTGTTGGGATCAGAACGCTTTCAAGCAAACGGTTGTACGCGGTTACTCAGGCGGGATCGCGCGCTGGCGTAAACTTCTTAATGCATTCTCACGTTTGGGCAGCTGGCCCTACCTGCCCGAACCGAACACGCCTCTGCGCCATTCTTATGCCAGCCATCCTGCAATTGATAATGATGACCCCGTTGTGTTTGCCGCGCTTTTGCGTGCGCTTTATAACCATACCTTCGAACATGGATACAGTTACTTTGTGATTGGGCTCGCGGAGTCGAACCCGATGCGTTCTGTCGTTGAAGCATATCGTCCGTTTACATATATCAGCCAGTTATATCTTGTCACATGGGATGACGGATTGGATGCCATCGCAACAGTGGACCGCCAGCTAATCCCCGCACTGGAAATTGCCCTGCTATGAGCGTCATAATTGTGAATGGCCGAATAAATTACGGGAAAGGCAACCCATGACTGAAAAAGGACTTTCATTCCCCAAATCGTGGTATCCCCTGTGCCGTTCGTCGGATGTGAAGCGCGGCAAGGTGATCCGGCAAATCGCATTTGGCGTTCCTCTGGCGATCTACCGCACACATAGGGGACGAGTCGGTGTGCTGAATGCCACCTGTACTCACATGGGCGCGGACTTAGCGCGCGGCCGCGTGCTGGGTGAACGGCTGCAATGCCCGCTTCACGAGTGGGAGTTTGGCGCGAACGGCAGGTGTGAGCACATCCCCGCAACTTCGGAAATCCCCGAACGCGCCTGGCAGACCCATCTCTGCACGCAGGAACGTTACGGCGTTATCTTCGCTTTCCTCGGCGGTGAACCCACATTCCCTTTGCCCGGCTTTCCGGCAGATGCCGCGCTGCAAACCAGCCGCGTTCACAGGATGGAATTCAATACCCCATACCAGGTGCTTGCATCCAACTCGTACGACGCGCAGCATTTTTCCAGTGTGCACCATCGCACCCTGCTGGATTCGCCGCGCGTCTTCAGCGACGCGCCACATCATTATGGAGTTTCCTTCCGTGCACGCGTGGATGGCAGGAACTATAACGATCGCATCCTGCGCGCGGTTGGCGTAAAAGAAGTAGAACTCACTGCCAATTGCTATGGCGGGAATACAGTCATTGCTTATAGCGGGCGTACCGCCAACTACATCATGTTTGCTACCCTTCCCATTACGGCGGCACGTTCGCGGATCTTTGTGCTGAATGCCATGTCAGAGCAAAGTGCGCGCAAGCTGCCTGGGTTCGTCCGCCCCCTCATGCTGGAGATCACACATCAACTCACGCTGGCCTTCCTGCATCCGGATATTGAAGTGGTCAACGAACTGCAATTCAAATTTGGTGTGCTGCTTCCCGAAGCGGACGCGGGCTTTCTAGGCTGGATGCGTTACTGGAACTCGCTTCCGGCCGCGACCATGCCTGAGCGCGGGACCAAATCAGAGTCCGCGCTTGAAGCGGATTTCCTCATGAGTAAAGTGTAGTCATGTTGCCAGGCCTTGTCAGCCAAACCCTCCCGCGCTCGGAACTCTCTTTTGAAATCATCTGCGAGATGTTCGAGGTCTTTTGTGAAAATTTCGAACGCTCCTCACTTGAAATATTCGAACGCGACCTGAAGGATAAGAACTGGGTCATCCTCATCCGCGACACAGAACGCAATGCGCTACAAGGCTTTTCCACGCTCGCGCTTTACGAAATGGATTATCAGGGAAAGCGTATCAGCGTCGTTTATTCGGGCGATACCATTATCCGCCGCGAGTATTGGGGCACGCCCGAACTGCCGCGCAGTTGGATTCATACCGTGCTCGAAAAATCCGCCCATATGCCTCAGCCTCTTTACTGGCTTTTGATCTCATCCGGTTATAAGACCTATCGCTTCCTCACCGTTTTCTACAAGGAGTTCTACCCGCGCTACGACAGACCGACGCCTCCAGAAATGCAGGCCAGGATGGAGTATCTCGCGACACAACGCTTTGGCTCGGACTATCATTGCGAAGAAGGAGTTGTCCGTTTTCAAATTGGCGCAACGCCTTTGCGCAAAGGCATCGCCGAAGTTTCAGATGAACGCCTGCACGACCCGCATGTTGCCTTTTATGTTTCGCAAAACCCTGGTCATGTGAATGGCGATGAGTTGGTTTGCATCACACAAATCCATCCCGACAACTTCACCGCTGCGGGCAGGCGCATGGCGCGATGAAGGTTTACGCGGCGAATGCAATATGGGTGGCATCCTGCTTGCCCGAATGGCGTCGCTTTCAACGCTCAGCCGAATGTGTGGAGGAAGCTCAAACCGCGCTGCTATCGCGTTATTTGACTGCAAATAAGACAACTGAATATGGGGAGCATCATCACTTCAGCGCGATCACTTCACCATCGCATTATCAAAACCAGGTTCCTCTCACAACGTATGATGATTACATCGAACATATCTCACGCATTGGTGAGGGCCAGGGATCCGTTCTGACTGCTGAACCTGTGCGCGTGTTCGAACTTTCCAGCGGTTCGACCGCCGCCTCCAAACTGATTCCTTACACAGATAGCCTCAAGGCTGAATTTCAGCGCGGTCTCGCCCCGTGGATTTACGATCTCTACTCAAACAACCCTGATTTGCAACGTGGGCCCGCCTATTGGTCCATCACGCCGCTCACGGATGGCAGGCGATTTACACCTGCCGGCATTCCCATCGGCTTCGATTCCGATAGTGCGTATCTTGGCCGGCTGGGCAAATGGCTGGTTGATTCTGCCATGGCTGTGCCGAATACTGTAAAAAATATTTCAAATGTTGATTCGTTTCGATACGTCACGCTTCTGTGTTTGCTGCGCCAACCGGATTTGCGATTGATCTCGGTCTGGAATCCGACGTTCCTGAGTCTGCTTCTCGTGCCATTAGTGGAATGGTGGGATAGCCTGTTGCACGATATCGAACGCGGCACAGTCTCTATGGCGGATGTGGATCTGCGCTTCGCTCCCAAGCCTGAGCTTGCCCGTGTGTTACAGGCGTTATCTCCCACTGATTACGAATCTCTCTGGCCGCATCTAAGGCTCATCAGTTGCTGGAGGGACGGCCCGTCCAGGCCATACGCGCGTCAGATCGAAGAAATGTTTCCGCATGTGAGTCTCCAGGGAAAAGGCTTGCTTGCCACTGAGGCTTTTGTATCGGTTCCCATGACCGGCATAGAAGGAAGCGTGCTCTCCATCAATTCACACTTCTTTGAATTCATCGATGAGGCAGGTGAGTGCTTGCGCGCGCATCAAATCGAAAAAGGCAAGGCATATTCTGTTGTCATCACAACAGGCGGCGGATTTTATCGTTATCAACTGCATGATGTTATTGAAGTGGTGGAGCGCTGGAAGCAAATCCCATGCATCCGCTTTGTTGGCAAAGCTGACCACATCTCCGATTGGTTCGGCGAAAAATTGGAGGAGCGGTTTGTTGCAAATATTTTGGAGAAAGTGTTTGCCAGCCATAATATCTCCCCTGCTTTTGCCATGCTTGCACCCGAAAATAATGCTAATGGTTTCCATTATGAGTTGTATATCGAGAGTAGTGATTGCGATGATAACCTGGCAAAGGATTTGGATGACGGCTTGCGCGCGAACTTCCATTACGACTATTGCCGCAAACTGGGACAACTCGAAGCGGTACAAATCGTGAATGTGAGGCGCGGCACAGAAAGATATTTACGTGCCTGCCAGGCGCGCGGGCAAAAACTTGGGAATATCAAGCCCGGTGTGCTGCAAAAGACCACAGGTTGGAAGGAGTGGTTCGAGAAGGAAAAGGAATCCGCGTTATGAAGGTGACACTAATCGAACCTGCCATGATCAAGAGCAGGGACTTTAGCGAGAAGCGATCCTGGCAGCTTACGCCGCTTACGCTTGCTGCACTGGCGGGAATCACGCCACCCGATGTGGAGGTGGAAGCGCTGGATGATCGCATCGAAGAGATCGATTATGATGCTCCGCGCGAGCTGGTCGGGATCTCGGTAAAGACATTCACCGCGCGGCGGGCCTATCAAATTGCAGATGAATTTCGCAGGCGTGGTGTGCCTGTTATTTTGGGCGGTCATCATCCAACTTTGTTACCCAAGGAGGCCTTGCAGCACGCAGATTCCGTGTTGGTCGGCGAGGCGGAGGAAGTTTGGCCCGATATCCTTCGAGATATGGAACATAAACAACTCAAGGGGATCTACCGTCAATCTCGTACCTTGCCGTTTGAAGGCGCAAAGGTTGATCGTTCGATCTTTGCCGGTAAGAAATATTTGCCGCTTGCCATGGTCGAAACCACGCGCGGCTGTCCTTTTTCATGCAGTTTCTGTTCGGTGGGGACATTCTTCGGACGTACTTTCCGGCATCGCCCTCCTGAAGAAGTGGTGGCAGAGATTGCGAGCCTTGATCAGAAATTCGTCTTTCTCGTGGACGATAACATCGTGGCTGATAAGGAAGCCGCGAAGAATCTATTCCGCGCGCTGATTCCTCTGAAGATACGCTGGATCAGCCAGGCCAGCCTGACGATGACAAAGGACAGGGAATTGATGCGCCTCATGCACGAGAGCGGATGCGCAGGTGTGCTGACCGGCATCGAAACCATCAGCCGCGCCAATCTCAAACAAATCCATAAGAGTTGGAATACGGTTGGCATCGGTTACGACGAGGCGTTGAAAATCGCCCGCGACAATGGAATTGCCATCGTGGGATCATTTATTCTCGGCATGGATGAAGACACGCCCGAATCGCTCAACGATTTGCTGGGATTTACAATCCGTGAGCGTTTCTTTGCTGTACTTTTCAATCTGCTCACGCCCTATCCGGGCACGCAGCTTTACGACGAATTCCTTCAAGAGGGAAGACTAACCCACCCTCACTGGTGGCTCGACCCGGATTACACCTATGGTTCCGCGGTCTTCACACCGAAGAATATTTCTGCTCATGAATTGGAGCAGGGACGTCTTCGCCTTTACCGAGAGTTCTACAGTCCAGCATCCATGCTCAGGCGTTTATGGGAGCCGAAAGCCAATCTCCAGGATCTCTGGCACGCTTTTACTTTTCTTACCATGAATTTGCCTGCCAACAGGGAGGAACAAATGCGCTTTGGCAGGGCGCTGGGGGCGTGTTGATTTGCTCTCTTCTGTAGTATCAACCTTGCGGATCCGGTAACACAGATTCGCCTGCCCGCGGACTGATCTCGGGGAACGTAACAAACATATTCTATGATTCAATCAGGAGCCCATCATGCTGGAACTCACTTCCCGCCAGGTCAATATCATTGATTCGTTTTGGTCGCCGCGTCTTTTGGTCAATGCGCAAAAAGCCATCTTCCATCAGCGGCAGTTTTATGTATAAATGATACAACCGCGTTCCTCGAGTTTCACGATCCACTTTGGAAGGGATAATGATTTATTCCAGCGCAGATCGAGTTTTTCAAGATTTTGCAGTTTTGTGAGGCTTGCCGGCAACGAAGTTAATTGGTTTGCTCTCAAATCCAGGAACCGGAGTTGTTTCAGTTTTCCAATTGAATCGGGAATATTTTCCAGGCTGTTATTTCTCAGATCGAGATCCGTAAGGAGAGTGACTTGACCCAGCGAATCG
>DATDRD010000154.1:0-6473 GCA_035291925.1 Anaerolineales bacterium | reverse complement strand
CGAGATGATATCCAGGACACGCGTCACGCGCACGTTCAAGCCTGTTTCCTCCAAACATTCGCGCGCGGCCGCCTCAGCCGGATCCTCACCGCCATTCACGAAACCCGCAGGTAGAGTCCACAAGCCCCGGAAAGGTTCGTTCACGCGTCGCACCAAAAGGACGCGCCCATCCTTTTCGAGCAACACCGCTGCGGCAACTTTCGGGTCAACGAAATGGATCCACCCGCACTGCGGACACACCGGGCGCACTTTCCCATAACGCTCCTCCTGCTTTACTGATGCTCCACAACGCGGGCAATAATTGAAGTCGGAGTTCGCCATACTTCAACTATTATGACACAGGTTAAATAAGAAATGCAGGAGCAAGCTCCTGCACTCCAAACAGATCATCCTTTTTGACGCCAGCGACTGATCGCGGATTGACGCATCAGCAGCATGAGCAACGCGCCAACTACAACGATACCGGCCAAAACAATTTGCCAGGCGGGTGGAACGAAGGGCGCTACATTCCAGGCTTGAGCCGCATCACTCACAGCGGGCTCTTCTGACAGTCCATTCTTCTCGGCTGGAGTCTCAGCGATGCGCCCGGAATCTTCTGCCGAAAGCGTGGCTGTCGGCAGTGGAGCTAGTTCCGCGGCGGGTGCTGCGGTAGCCGCTGGTGCTTCAGTGGCTGGAGCCTCGGCTGGGGCCTCGGCGGCGAATGTCTCCGTATCCCCACCGCCTCCACCCATCCCATACGCAGGGGCCTGTGAAGCCAATTGTGGCGCCAGGAAGTTCAACCCCACTGTGAAGAAGAGCAGTAACGTTGCGAGTGTAGTGACAAATCTGAAAGCAGGATACGCGCGCGGCATCGGAGGATTCTTTCCCACCATTTTGCGCGTGAGCGTGAAGTTGCGCGGCGCTTTACGAGAGGGAAGCCTCCGGAGCAGGCTGCGGGCCTCGCGCAGGTCGTCCATAACGGCATGCAGGTTTGGCTCTGAAGAGAGGCGTGATTCCAGACGCGCAGAATCAGACGGACTGAGTTGTCCGTCCAGGTAGGAAGAAAGAAGTTCGAGGTCGCGTTGTTTCATCAGGCGCTTGTTCCTTCTTCCAGACGAAATGCAGCGGGCAAAAGTTCCGCAAAGCCCTGCAGACACTCACGCAACCTTAATCTGGCACGTGCGAGACGACTTTTGATGGTCCCAAGTGGCACGCGTATCGCCATGGCAACTTCGCTATAATCCATGCCCTGGATATCAGCCATGACCACAACGGTTTTGAATTCAACGGGAAGGTTGTTGAGGCAGTGCTGGATGGCGTGCTCGACTTCATCCGCTTCGGCTTTTTGCTCCGGGGACATGTTCGGGTCTGCAAGCCAGCGCGGCGAATCCATCTCCTCGCCATCGTCAGTTTCGGGCTCAAGAGGCATCGTGGGACGCCGCTTCTGGCGGCGCAGTTCATCGTAGCAGGCATTTGTCACCGTACGCATCAGCCACGCCTTGAACGATCCGCCGCGAAAAGATCTGATACTGCGGAACGCGGAGAGAAATGCCTCCTGCGTCGCGTCTGAGGCCAGGTCTTCATCGCCGAGGATCCGCAGCGCAGTATTGAAGACACTATCCTGATAATGGAGGACAAGCGCATTGAAGGCGTCGAGACTGCCCGCCTGCGCGTCCTGGATGAGGGCTTGTTCGTTCATCGGGATTATTTTATCACTGCAAACAATGAACCGCTACATCTGCCCTCCCACTCTGCTCACCTGCACTGCGCTGCGCGCGGCGCGGCGCAAGTGTCGCTTCGGGGACTGTAGTAGCCGGCGATGCCAGGGAGAGCACAACACTTGCACCTGGCGCAAGTGCAGGTGAGCACGCAAAGATTCTTTTTGCTTAGCGCCCATCGCGTGCTTTGCGGTTTAGTAGAAAGTACAACGCTCTCCAGACTACCATTCCCAACGCAGAGGCCGCACCAAGCACGATGGCAAAAATTGGAATAATCGGGGCATTGAGTACAAATCCGCGCAGGACAGCGGCGAATGGCGCGGCGAAGAAGGCGGTCAACGCGGGACGCCATAGCTGGCGTGCGTTATGGATGATTTCATCCCGGAACAGTCCAAGCCAGGGAGCGAGCAAAAACCACGCAATCACAAGCGGAAAAAACACCACAGCCATGCGTGGAAGAAAAGATATGTCCGTTTCGCCGTGTGTGGCAAAGCCGACGAGGGTGGTGATGGCTATGACGAAAATATCGCCAAGGATGAGAACACGTTTGCTCATGGATCTTAGCCACATGCCTGCCTGATTTGCTTAGCAAATCACGGGCGCTGCCAGGGGAGACACAGAGCCACCGAGTTTTGTTTTCTCTGAGTCTCCATGACTCAGTGGCTACGCTTTCGTCTCGGCGAACTCTTCATTCCGCAACGCGGGGAACAATAACACTTCGCGGATCGAATGTTTATCCAGCAGCAGCATCGCGAGGCGGTCTACGCCCATGCCAAAGCCACCATTGGGAGGCATGCCATAACGCATGGCGCGCAGATAATCTTCGTCCATGGGATGCTTCTCTTCATCGTCGGCGGCGTAATCGCGTCCCATTTCGATGAAGCGCTGCTCCTGGTCGAGCGGATCGTTCAATTCCGTGAACGCGTTGCACAACTCGAAGCCGGCCGTATACGCTTCGAAACGTTCCACAGTCAATGGATCGCCGGGAATGGATTTTGCCAGTGGAGAAATATCGCGCGGGTAGTTATACAGGAACGTCGGCTGGATCAAGGTCGGCTCGAGGAATTCCGAGAGCAGGAAATCGATCAATTTTCCGCGCGTGGCGTTGGGGTCAGGAGTCTTATTCGGGTGTTTCGCCTTGATGGCCTGGAAAAGCTCCTGAGCCGTTTTAGATTCGGCAATATCGATGCCGCTGGTTTCTTTGATCCCCTCACGCAATTCAAGTCGTTTCCACGGAGGGGTCAAGTCAATCTCATGGCCTTTATAGGTGACTTTTTGCCTTCCCAGCACTTGTTGCGCGGCGAATGAGACCATCTGCTCGGTCAATTCCATCACTTGCAGATAGTCCGCGTAGGCCCAATAGAATTCAAGTTGCGTGAATTCGGGGTTATGCTTGAATGACACACCTTCGTTGCGGAAGTCGCGTCCGATCTCGTAGACCTTTTCGAAATTGCCGACAAGCAAACGCTTGAGATACAGCTCAAATGAGATTCGCAGGTACATATCCTGTTCGAGTTCGTTGTGATGGGTCACGAACGGACGCGCGGCTGCGCCACCATAGATCGGCTGCAGCATGGGAGTCTCCACTTCGATAAAGCCATGCTCATCAAGGAATGTCCGCAGGGCCTTGATGATGGCTGCGCGCTTGCGGAATATCTCGCGCACCTCCGGGTTCACTGCCAGGTCGGCATAGCGTTGTCTGGCGCGCAGTTCCGCGTCTTCCAGCGCGGCGTGGCGGACGACTGTACCATCTTCGAGCGTCTCATCCTTCGCTGCGGGGAGAGGGCTGATGGATTTGGCAAGCAGTTTGAAGTCGTGGACATGCAGCGTCACTTCGCCAGACTTCGTGCGGAACATTACCCCCTCTGCCTGAATGAAGTCACCTATGTCGAACATCTTGTTGAAAAAATCCAGGCGCTCTTTTCCCAACTCGTTCGCGCGAAAGAACAATTGCACTTTCCCTGCACCATCTTCAATGTGCGCAAAGGAGACCTTACCCATGGCGCGGCTGGCACGGATGCGTCCCGCCAGCGTAACCTTGATCTCCAATGCTGAGCCTGACGAAGCGCCTTCTTTTTCAGCGCCTTCGAATTCGGCGATGGCGTCCGCGCTCAGGTGCGTGCGTTGCGCGCGAGTGGGATAGGCTTCTATCCCTTCGGCGCGCAGTTCTTCCAGTTTCTGCAAACGGATTTTTTCAAGTGAGTTGTATTCTGTCATGCTTCCTCCCAGCCGCCCCCCCGGCCTCCCCCATTTTTCGCGGAGCACGCCCGAAGGGTGCCGAAACTGGGGAGTGTTCCGAAGACGGGCGAGGATGAGTAAGGTGAAATAAAAAGCCCCGCACTCCTACATCGCAGGCGCGCGGGGCAGATGGTTACGCTCCTGTGTCTAGTTGATCTTCAGGATTTTAACATTATATGTGCCGCCGGGCGTCTCCACCTTGACGCTTTCGCCAACCTTGCGATTCAAGATGGACTTGCCGATCGGCGACTCATTGGAGATCTTCCCATCACGCGGGTTGGCTTCTGCTACTCCGACGATGGTAAAAGTCTCGGCTTCAAAGCTGCCTTCCTTGATGGTGACTTTCGAGCCAATTTGAACGGTATCGCTTTTCTTTTTCCCGTTGTCTTCGATGATCTTCGCGGTGGCAAGGAGCATCTCCAGTTCCTGGATTCGCCCTTCGACAAACGCCTGCTCATTTTTGGCAGCTTCGTATTCGGCATTTTCTATAAGTTCGCCGCCCTCCATCGCTTCATGCAGACGATTGGCAACTTCCTGGCGCTTGGCAGTGCGCAGATAGTCCAGCTCATCCTGGAGCTTCTGAAAACCTTCTTTCGTTAAAAAATTGTTAGGCATGTTCCTGTCCTGCTATAAGAATATGCATCTCTGATTCAGAGATGCAAGAAATGGTTCAAGGCGTGGGTTTCCCGGAAAGTGGGCTTAATATATCACGATTCTATAGTCCATACAAGTGATTATTGCCTGGTGATTACCCACAAATCTGAAGGATAAAAAAACTCTGCCCGGAAATGGTAAAGTAGGTGTGCGACCACCCCAACCACAAGGAGCAGAGTCAGCATGAATATAGCACTCGGAAGTAATTTTGCCAAGTTGCCGATACAGGAAATCAAGGAAACGATAAGAAATCATAGTGAACCATTGATGGCCAAGTTGCCGGATAAACGGATGAGAAAAGTGATGGAAAACATGCTGCTGGGCATTCTGGGTGGACAGACCCCAGTGATTACAGGCATGGCACGCCAAAACGGAAAGGAAGCTGGAGGAACCTGGCCAGTCGCCAAAAGCATGTATCGGTTACTGGGAAATAAGCGACTACAAACGGATGTGATTTACCAGGGTCTATATGAAACTGGGCAAAGCATTGTGGCGGGCGAAAATCCTGAGTATCTGGTTGCGGCAGTTGATCCAGTGAATTTTGAAAAGCCATATACCAAAAGCCTGGAAGGAGTCAGTGTGGTACACAAAGCCACACCGCCTGATTTGAATGGACACGCTCGGCTGGCACATGGTTACCCGTCGATTACAGCTACGATTGTAAACACAAAAGTACCTGTGACAAGTTACGCCAATTGGTTTTCCTATCTAACGCTAGACTTCATTAGTCAGAATAAAGAGATTGAACAAGCCTTTACGAACACCGTACGGCTGTACCCAGATAAAAAAATACGTTTTGTAGGTGATTCTGGGCTGGATGACCAAAAAATGTTTGCTCAAGTGGCAGAATTACGGCAGGAATTTGCCTTCCGTGTCAGCCACTTGGAACGGATTGTCGAAGTCTACAATGACCGTTTGGATCGTTGGGAAACGGAAAAATTGAAGGACTTGGTGGATAACGTGCCTTATCAAGTCACGTTCCAAGTGCTATTCACCCATGCAGGCGAAGCCAGATATGACACCATCCAATTTGGGTGGTTCAAAGTACGCATCCCCAACACAGACCGCCCCTTATGGATTTTGGTTGCAGACGACCAAACCTTGGACAGGCAATTGGTATTGATCACGAATGTTCCATTCACCAGTGTGTCTGTTGTTCAACAGGTATATAACGATTGGCGTCTGCGATCCCGCATTGAGCATGGCTATCGCTTCGACCAGGAACAAGGCTTGGATGTGGAAGATATGCGTGTCCAAACTGTGGAGCGCATGAAACGCCTATTTGCAATTGTCTTGCTCTCTGCCCAAATTGTATTCGCAATTTCTGTTCATTGGCCTCCAAAAGCAGTTTTATGGTTACGGCAATTGGGTGGTAAATTAGGCATCCCTACTGACCGCGATGGACCTTATTGGCTTTTACAAGGCATATCAGCCGTTATCGTAACTTGCATGACCCTCTCTTTTTCTTTTTTGCACCCCTTCCCTTTTCAGGAGTTTACTTGTGGGTAATCACCAGATATCACCTGTCACCAAAGCATAGACACCGAGCACGATCGCTACCCACCAGACAAGCGAACTCAGCCGTGGTATGTAGGCGCGCTCGCAGCTCAACAACGAGTCTTCGCTGCTGTAACTGAGGAAAAATAGGATGCTCTCATCCGCGGCCTCTCTCCAACCGGTTTGGCTGCAATATGGGCTAAAAACAGGATCAGGTAACCAAAAAAGACCTGCTTGCAGGTCTTTTTTGGTTACCTGTCTTATTCCTCCAGTTCCGCCGGGTGTGGAGGGTAATTTGGAGGGGTACGGCGGAACTCGTAGTTTTCCATCACTGCCTCAATAATATCCTTTTGCGGGTCGGTAACAAGCTGGAACTCCAGACCGATG
>DATDRD010000153.1:0-12422 GCA_035291925.1 Anaerolineales bacterium | reverse complement strand
CATCGTTGATATCTACTCGCGCTACCTTTTTGAAAAGGAAGTCTTCGAGCGCCGCGAACAGGCCGAGCTTTCAGTGGATGATTTCTGTGAGATCATGGAACGCGCCCAAAAGGCAACGTATGGCGATGGGCTCGATGAACGCTATCTCAAGAAATATATGTGGACCTGGAAACCGCATTATTATTCAACCGGGATCTCCTTCTACAATTTCCCGTATGCCTTCGGTTTGTTATTCGGCACGGGCTTATACGCCATCTATAAGCAGCGCGGCGCAGAGTTTGTAGACGACTATAAGGCATTGCTTGCCTCCACCGGGGAAGCCAGCGCGGCCGACCTGGCGGCTCGTTTTGGGATAGATATTCGTACACGTAAGTTCTGGGAAGACAGCCTCGCCATTATTGGAAGGCGTATTGATCGGTATTGCGAGCTGTAATTCTCCAAGTGCCTGTCACTTTCTTGAGCAATGATCATGTCGAACAGAAAAATAGATGTTCTTTTTGCCGTGACTATACTGGTATTGACCACATCGGCCTGCAACGCGCCGTCGCCGCGAACTGAGCCAGGGCCTGCGCCTACGCAAATCATTGAACCTGTATTCACACCATCACAGGAAGATCTTCCGCTCACAGAAGACCAGGTCACGCGCGTTTCTGTGGAGGAAGCCAAAGCCGCGCTGGATAGCGGCGCAGCCATCATCGTGGATGTGCGAAGCGCCCGCGTCACGCCCATCCTCGGCGGCTTTGAGGCATGGATCAGTGCGGGCTATCCAGTCGAATAACAACATGATCCTCTCGATTGATCATGTTCAAATTGCCATGCCTCCAGGCGGGGAGGAAAAGGCGCGTGCATTTTATAAAGATCTGCTGGGTTTCATTGAAATCTCAAAACCGCCTGAGCTTGCAAATCGCGGCGGTGCATGGTTCCTATCAGCAAATGTTCAGCTTCATCTCGGAGTTGAGCCAGACTTTCACCCCGCGCGCAAGGCACATCCTGCATTTATCGTTGATGACCTGGATGCGTTGCTCGCAAAAATTCAAACTTCAGGATACGAAATTGACACCTCGCAACCCCCGCTGGATGGATATAAACGCGCGCATGTCTTTGACCCATTTGGGAATCGCATCGAGTTGATGGAGAAACTTGGATGACAGGCACGCCTCAAGTCACACCGTGGGCTGGTTCCGCACCCCCGACTCAATCCAGCCTTTGGCGACTCATGATCGACGAAGGGCTGAGTCCATATTCGTGGTCGAATGGTCCGCACGATACATACTCCGCGCATTCACATTCATACGATAAGGTTATCTATGTCCTGCAAGGCTCCATCACATTTGGTCTGCCCGAACTTGCACGGAAACTTACTCTCAAAGCAGGAGACCGGTTGGATCTGCCCGCAAATATAGTACACGATGCAATCGTAGGCCCGCAGGGAGTGGTTTGTCTGGAGGCACACAAATAGACAAGGGACGCATTTTGGAGATGCGTCCTGTTTCTTAACGGGAACAGGCCTGCTCTGAGCGTGAAGCGAAGAGTCCCGGCCTGGAAACTCGTGCTGAGCATAGTCGACACTTGCACCCCGTTCGGGCCGGGAGCCCGCCGCCCCACAGGGGTGCCACGCAAGGGCGAGACGGCCTGGCGCTCACCTGCACTCCGCGGCGTCTCTTTATCCAGGCAGTGGTGTTTTAGTTTAAGTTATTCGGCATCTCGTCAGACCAATCCAATCAGCCAAAGGAGAGAAAAAAACATGTCTGTTACTAAAGATGTCATTGAGATGGTGCAGGAAAAGGATGCAGGCCAGCCTGAATTCCATCAGGCGGTGAAGGAGGTAATGTGCTCGCTCGAGCCTACCGTTGAAAAACACCCGGAATTTGTCAAATATAAAATCTATGAACGTATCGTCGTCCCGGACCGGGCTGTGGCTTTCCGCGTGCCCTGGGTGGACGATCGGGGTGAAGTGCAGGTGAACCGCGGCTATCGCGTGCAGTTCAATGGCGCGATCGGCCCGTATAAGGGCGGTCTGCGATTCCATCCCACGGTTGATCTGGGAGTCATTAAGTTTTTGGGGTTTGAACAGATCTTCAAGAACTCGCTCACTACCCTGCCGATGGGTGGAGCCAAAGGCGGTTCAGATTTCGACCCCAAGGGCAAATCAGATATGGAAGTAATGCGTTTCTGTCAGGCCTTCATGCGCGAATTATTCCGCCACATTGGTCCTGATACGGATGTGCCTGCTGGAGATATTGGCATTGGCGCGAGAGAGATTGGTTATTTGTTTGGATATTATAAAAAGATCGTGAATGAACATGCCGGTGTGTTAACCGGCAAAGGCATTGAGTATGGCGGCAGTTTGATCCGCCCTGAAGCAACTGGATATGGCGCGGTATTCTTTGCGGCAGAGATGCTGGCGACACGCCGGCAGGAAATAAAGGGGAAGGTCGCGGCGGTAAGCGCTTCAGGAAATGTGGCGCAATATACGGTGGAAAAGTTGAATCAAATGGGGGCCAGAGTTATCACTCTCTCAGATTCCAATGGAACGGTTGTGGATGAAGCCGGTATCGACTCGAAGAAACTCGCATACATCCTGGACTTGAAGAATGTACGCCGCGGCCGTATCAAGGAGTATGCCGAAACGCACAAGGGAGTTACTTATTACGAAAATAAAAGTGTCTGGGACCTGATTGGAGAGCAGAGCATCAAGGTGGATTTGGCTTTCCCCTCTGCGCATGAAAACGAGATCGACAGCAAAAATGCTGAGACTCTGGTCAAAAACGGATGTTACTGCATCTCGGAGGGCGCGAACATGCCATCCACGATGGATGCGATTGAAGTCTATCGTGAAAACAATGTATTGTTCGCACCGGCAAAGGCCGCGAACGCGGGCGGTGTGGCGACCTCCGGTTTGGAGATGAGCCAGAACAGCCTGCGTATGTCCTGGACGCGCGATGAAGTTGAACAGCGGCTGCACGGTATCATGAAAAGCATCCACAGGAATTGCCTCGAGGCAGCCAGTGCATATGGAAGTCCAGGCGATTATGTGAATGGCGCTAATATCGCAGGCTTTCTCAAAGTTGCAAACGCGATGCTTGCCTATGGAGTTGTGTGATCTTCCCGCACCCCTCTACTAGTGGAAGAGGGGAATTAAAAGTAAAAACGCCCTCGTCTTTGGACGAGGGCGTACTACAACACTATTCTGCTGCTACCAGCCGGCGTTGAGCCAGCCGCGCAATTCCATCGCTTTGACCACACGGTCAATTGCCACCATGTAGGCCGCGTCGCGCATATAGACGCCTTGCTTTTCACTTGTCTCAAGCACCGCATTGAAGGCCAGGGTCATCTTGGTGTCAAGCCGTTCGAGCACTGTTTCCTTGATCCAGTAGTAGTTCATATCGTTTTGGACCTGCTCGAAATAAGATGTCGTCACGCCGCCCGCATTACACAGGAAGTCGGGGATGTTGAAGATCTTATTCGCTTTGAAGAAATCGTCCGCCTCAGGGGTGACAGGACCATTGGCTCCCTCAGCGACAATTTTTACGCGGCTCGACATCTTCTTGATTGTCTCTGCATTGACATGTCCCTCGATCGCGGCGGGGATGAGAACATCCGCTTCCTTCGTGATCCACGCATCGCCGTCTTCGATGATGTAACCGGCTTTGCTCGCCTCATCCTTGTTGATCGTCCCGTACTCATCCACGATCGTGAGCAGGAAACGGGGATCTATGCCATCCTTATGACTATAAGTATAGGACTTCGTATCGTTGCGATCCCAGCATGAGACACATGCCACCTTGCCGCCAAGCTGTTCAACAAAGCCGATTGCCGCGTACTGTGCCACATTGCCGAAGCCTTCAAGTGCCGCAACGGATTTTGTCGAGTCCATCTTGAGATGCTTCATTGCTTCGCGCACCGTGTAAATGACCCCATAGCCGGTCGCTTCGGTGCGTCCTTCCGAACCACCACCGCCAATGGGCTTGCCGGTAAATACACCGGGTGTGTAATGACCCACGATGCGGGAATATTGATCCATCATCCAGCCCATCATCTGAGGAGTTGTTCCGACATCGGGCGCGGGAACATCCTGTCGCGGGCCGAGGTTATGCCACATTTGCAGGACCCAGCCGCGGCACAATGCCTCTTTTTCGCCGTCTGAGAGTGTAGACGGGTCCACAATGATGCCGCCTTTGCCACCGCCAAGCGGGATATCTGCCACCGCGCACTTCCAGGTCATCCACATCGCGAGTGCACGAACAGTATCAATCGTCTCGTTCGCGGCGAAGCGAATGCCGCCTTTATTTGGACCGCGCGCGTCATTGTGCTGAACGCGGAACCCCTGAAAGAACTGCAGTGCGCCATTGTCCATGCGGACAGGAATACGGAAGGTGAATTCACGCATCGGCCAGCGCAGGGCACCAATCACGCCAGGATCAAGGCTAAGCATCTTGGCGACTGAATCGAATTGCTTTTGTGCCATATCAAAGGCATTGATTTCGTTGGGCATTTTGTACGTCTCCTGGGAAGAATATGTTGGATTTCTGCTAAAGAATAAGCGGGCATCCCGGACAGGGAGCCCGCCTTCAATTTGGATTATGTCAGTCGCACGTTCATCGTTGGATTACCCAGCAAAGCATAATTACTCGTTAACGTTATCACGAGAGACAAATACCCGTCAATATGATAAAAATCAGCTAAATTCTGGAACTAATGACCGGACTTGCGCCCGGTCATGGAGTTATTCTAGATTGTCTTCATCCGATTCATCGTCCCCTTTGTCAATCTCATATTCCACCTTATCGTGCTCAAGATACACCCACAATAAGAGTACCTGTCCGTCAGACGATTCCACGTTGCGAGCCGCAAGGATCGGAGCTGACTGCTCCATGCCCAAATCGTTGCGATAATGCAAATGTATAGGCAACTTGGCACTCCAGGCGTGATAGCAACGTTCCACAAGAGCATGCCCGTTAAAGGTTCGCAACCGGGTCAATGCAGGTACGGATAGATGCGGACTTTCATTCAATCCCAATGCCCAGCCATCATTCACTGCTTCAAAAACAGGCGGCGGGCCTTCGATAATCGTAATTTTGTCTTCCATAGTGTTGCGAATATACCACAAAAGACAATGGAGATACCTTGCGATTGCGTTAACCAATTCTTGCTTGTACCTACAATTTCATAATTAAGTTGCCATGTATAATGCTTGCATCCAATGTTTTGGGTGGGTATACTTGGAAGGATGCAACCTGAGAAGATCGGCCGGTATGAAATAAAATCAGAATTAGGGCGCGGTGGTATGGCAACCGTCTACCGGGGATATGATCCGCGTTTCGAGCGCGAGGTTGCTGTAAAAGTCCTTCCACCTGAGCTTCTACATGCAGACCCACAGTTTCGCTTACGCTTCGAGCGTGAGGCAAAGATCATCGCCCAATTGGAGCACCCATCGATTGTCCCAGTGTACGATGTGGGGGAGGAGGACGATCAGCCTTATTTCGTCATGCGCTATATGAACGGCGGCTCACTCTCAGAGCGGATCAAGTCCGGCTTGCACAGTATTGAAGAAGCAACGCGGATTCTTGAGCAGATCGCGCCGGGGCTGGATGAAGCTCATGCCAAGGGGATTGTCCACCGGGACCTCAAGCCAAGTAATATTCTGTTTGACCGTAAAGGGGTTCCTTACATTTCCGACTTTGGCATTGCCAAAATGCTGCAGGACCAGGCTGCCAATGTAACAGGGAGCGCCATTATTGGTACGCCTGCCTACATGGCGCCGGAACAGGCTTCGGGTGAGGCTGTGGATGGCCGCGCCGATATTTACGCGCTCGGCATCATCCTGTTCGAAATGCTCACCAGCAAACAGCCCTACGAAGCAGATACGCCCATGGGTGTCGCCATCAAACACATCACAGACCCGGTTCCGCATATTCTGGATGTCAAGCCTGACCTGCCCCCTGAAATTGATGAACTCATCCAAAAGGCAATGGCAAAAAACAAGAACGATCGTTTTGCCACCGCCGTGGAAGTGGCAGGCGCCCTCAACGCGCTCTTGCACATCAACACCTCTGAACGAAAAAGCAAATCTCAACCGACTATTAAGGCTCACGCCTCCAGGCCCACGGTAATTGCCCGGAAAAAACGTTTCAATCCATTCATCGCGATCATACCCGTGGTCGTCATTGCTGCCGGGGCGGGAATTTTCCTCTTTCGCGCTATCAGCCGTCCCGCAGTGACTGAAGCGCGGTCCAGCACGTTCACATCAGCCCCATCGATCACGGAAACATCTGAACCTGTGAATAACCCGACAGAAATCCCGGTGGTTGTTGTAGAAGCAACAGCTACCGAGGCTCTCCCGGCCCCCACTGAAACTCCTACGGTTCCATCGCTGACTACCATCGGTGGTGCAGACAAGATCGCTTTCGTAGCCAATGGCGAGATCTGGCTGATGAATGTGGATGGCTCGGAACTTGCCCCATTGACGACAGATGGCGGCCTCAAGAGTGACCTGCAATGGCTGCCCGATGGCAGGACTTTTATTTTCATCAGTGGGAAGACCATCAAATTTTATGATATCCAGACAGGCGTAGTAGAAACGCTTACCAGTTTTCCTTCAGCAGCTTCGCTGGATGCTTTCCGCGTTTCCAACGACGGCAAACAAGCCATGATCTCCATGAACAACGAGATTTTTGTTGTGCCTTTTGATTTCAACATGATGAAGAATGTTGGCAAAAAAAGCGATTTGCTCGCACTTGATCCCTGTATTGAGCCCAAAGGCAAGACGAAATCTGCACTCATTGTGAAGGAAGCCCGCTGGTCAGCAGATGACAAACTTGTGGCATGGCTCTTTAAAGGTCCAGATGCCGGCAACCCGTCACTTCAATCTGATCAGGTCAGCGTGTTCAACATTCAAGACTGCAACCCGGATACGATAGACCTGCTCGATAGTTTCCCCGGCCATCGTTTCATCCCGGTGGAATTTCAAAACCATCTCATGCCCGACTTCGATTGGGATGGATTCAACCTGTTCATTTTCAACACATCCAAGCGGAACAATGGCTGGGGCGAGCTTTACATTTACAACTGGGAAAGTCACAAGCCCACGCTCATCAGACCGATTTCCAAGAAATGTTGTTATCGCGATGCGCGTTGGAGCCCGGATGGTGACTACCTGATCTTCGCATTTCAGGATGAGGGTCTTGGCGCGGCGGCTCCCACCCATTTGTATTATGTTCCCTATGGGGAAATTGGAACAGGGGCAAATCTCACTCCCCTTCCGTTACCTGAAGGCCTCTTCAGGAATCCAAAAGAAGCGCCGCAGCCGGCCTTGCATCCCGCGCAATAATCAAACCCTGGTGGAGCGTTACTGCTCCACCAGGGTTTGATTAACCAGTCCCGGCCCGTAATAGATCAACCCCGTATAAATCTGGATCAATGTCGCGCCCAACTCCAGCCTGCGTTTGGCATCCTCCGGACTCATGATCCCGCCCACGCTCACAATCGGGACTTTTCCATTTGCGTGTTTCACCGCTTGACGTAAAAGCGCTTCACTACGCGCCCGAAGCGGCCTCCCGCTTAACCCACCTGATTCTCGCTGATACTTTGACCTGAGTCCTTCGCGCGCCAGCGTTGTATTTGTGGCAATGATGCCATCCATGCCTTTGTCAAGAATGACTCCAATTGCATCATCCAGTTCCTCCTCTGATAAATCAGGTGCGATCTTTACGAGTATTGGGCATTTCCTGCTCCAGGTTCCTCGTTCCGCGTTAATTTGTCCGAGAAGGTTCTCCAGCATCTCGCGACCTTGAAGGCCGCGCAAACCAACTGTATTTGGCGATGAGATATTGATCGTCAGATAGTCTGCAAGAGGCGCAAAAACCTTCATTAACGTGACATAATCATTCGCGGCCTCTTCCAAAGGGGTATCTTTATTCTTACCCAAATTGACTCCAATCCTCACCGACCGACGACCGATGACTGATAACTGATCACTGACATACTGCATTCCCTTGCCCGGAAACCCCATCCGGTTGATAACGGCCTCATCTTCCGGCAGGCGAAAAACGCGTGGGCGCGGGTTCCCAGGCTGAGGCTTGGGCGTGACCGTTCCCACTTCCACATGACCAAAGCCCAAAGCACTGAGTCCCTTTATCGCAATCGCGTCCTTGTCATAGCCCGCTGCAAGTCCCACAGGATTCTTAAATGTTAATCCAAAAGCGTTGACTGGTTTTGATGGCGCGGAATAAATTGCTCGCAAGATCGAATGGATCGGCTCAATGCCTGCAATGTGTATGAGCTGCAGAGTTAAGTGATGCGCGAATTCGGGATCCAGGCGGAAGAGCAAAGAACGAAAGAGGGGATACATCAATCAAATGCCGCGGGACGATCCGGGTCCTGTATATGAGCAAACACTTCTCGCAGCATATTTTCGTTGGTTCGATAAGTGGATAATGGAGGCAGGTTATTCCGGTCAAAGAAATCCACCGCGAGTGTTTCATAGCTGATACGCGGTTCGCCATCCAAAAGCTTACACAGGAAAATGATCTTGTAGGCGTGATAAAACTCCATGGGCTGGATACGGTTTGCATCAATCACAGCCACAACTTTTTCGGCCTTTACATGAAAGCCGCTTTCCTCCCATACTTCACGTTCTGCTACGGATGCGGGCGTATTCCCCAGGTCTGCCCAGCCGCCGGGCATGGCCCATTTTCCATCTGCTCTTTCCTGTATCAATAAAATCTTGTCATCGCGGATCACCGCGCCGCGCACATCAATTTTCGGGGTGATATATCCCGCTTGCATGGAAAATCTCTCCAGGATACTCTCCTTCGAAACCTCCGATTGGCTTGCAATAATATCCGCTGTGATCTCCTGCAAACGTTTATATCGTTCTATATCGTACTGGTTTCCACTATAAGTAAGACCTGATTGACTGAGCGAAAAGATTTCCTGAGCCCACCCCAGCCATTTTGGAGTTTGAGAATTCATGAATTACCTGTCTTCAACTTCAACTATTTCTTTGATTTCTGCCTGTTCTATTTGTTGCAAATAGAATTGTTGTCTTGATAACCCAGATTGGTCTCTTAATTCATAAAGTTCTCTGCGAGTGCGTCTCTTTCTATCTGGTCCTTTCATTTCCTGTCGCACGCTGATTCCACTCATTTCCTTGAGCGCGTCTACGATCCGTTTCTTGTGCCCAAATGCAATTTCCTGTGGCAATTCTTCCAAAGAAAAATATGCAACCTCGATCGTCTCGCCGGGCTGTGTCTTAATTTCACCGCCAACTGGTTTCCCTGCGAAGAGTATTGCGTGAACATCAGGCATGCCACCCAGGCGGGAGTATACACCGACCAAACGCGTCAACTCCACATCCACACCTGTTTCTTCTTTCGTTTCTCTGATCGCGGCCTGAGCCAATGACTCTCCTTCTTCCACTCCTCCACTTGGCAAACACCAGACTTCAAAGTCTCCTCGTTTTGTAAGCAGGATTTTTCCCTCGTGAATTACGGCGACGTTTACGGCAACGCCTGGCATTTACTTAATCCTTCCGTTTGCGGAAAGTTTCGTCAGAGTTTCGATCATCGGCAGGACATAGGAAAGTCGTTTTTGAGTCTCTTCAAGGCTGTTCTCACGCTCGCACTTTAATTCGGCTGCGTGACGCGAAAGGATAAAGGGATCTTCCCATGCCAGCCAGTCCACGTCGCGGGTGTGAATTTCATCCTGAAGATAAAAAATCATCTCGGCCACCATGCTCAAATCGGGATTTTTCACAAGAGGCATGATCTCACGCAATTTTCCCGCGCGGACGACGATGTGGCACCAGGCATAGTCCAATTCCCTGCCGAAGAGACTGAGTCCCACCGTTGTGACAATCCCTTCGATATCGCGATAATTCTTCGGATGAGTTTCCCATGCAAGTTGTGAGCGTTGAAAGATAAGCGGCACATCGCTGGCAGAAAGAGAGTCAATATCTACCAGGAATAAATCTCTGTAGCTGCCTTCGAGAGCAAACGCCAGACGATCTAAAAAACAAAGATGAAGAATCTGATCTGGATGCGCTGTATGCGCCGCGCGCTGGTAAAGGTAAGCAAAGTGTTCGCCGATGCGTAGCTCCACATCCAGCGGAAAGATCGTGAAAAAATCGTCGGCCTGCCATTGCCAGATGTGTTCAACCCACTTCAGGGTAGAAAGAGGCGGACAGAGATAGGCATGCTCAAAATGCTGTTTTAGATCAGGCAAAATGGACTGTAAATGCTGGAACATCCTCCCATCGGGATCATTGAACGGAAATACCAAAGCGGGTTGCATAGGTACAATTATTCCAGAAAATAAGTTTCCCTTATTCTTTTCTCTGTCCGCTCTTTATCAAAAAGTATTGCACCACTTCCTCTTCGGGATGAGGGACATTCATCAACGCGAACATCGCCGCAAGTTCGCCGCGATGGTGTGTATTATGATTCGGTGGCTGGACGACCATCTGCCATAAGGGTAATGTGAACGTCTCACCTTTCGGATTGGTGTAAGTGACATCACGCAAAAGCGTTTGCTCAGTCTGCTCGGCGATGAAGCCGCGCATATTCTTCTCAACGTCCATCCAGTACTCACGAATGGACGCAACGGTCGGAAACTCTTTCGGGTCGAGAAAACTTCCTTTTTCCCCTCTCCAGCGCATGGGCCACATGCGTTCGGAACTCATCATGTGCACCAACACAGCATGGATACTATCCCAGGAATGTCCCTGTTTGCGGAAGAGCTGATCTTGGGTGAGCGTTTCGGCAACTTTGACATAGCGGTGGTTGGCCCAATAACTGTAATCGTAAAGATGCTGGAGGTAACCCTTGAGTTGCATACAAGCTCCTTAGGTTTTGGAAAAGACCAGGCAATAACTGTGATTAAAGCCGTACCCATATTTGTCCCAACAGATAATGGTTTCCCCTTCGAAATGAAGGAATTTCGATACTTCACGAGCTATATCCCAGGCGAGTGTGGTTACATGGCCCTTCTTTTTCAAGTTCGAAGCCTCGATCACCACATGACCGGACGGGTTCAGCTTGTGGGCCACTTGTGAAAAGATGCGGCCCATTTCCTGTAAATAAGATGGATAGTCGAATCCTTTTTGTCTGTAGTCTACAAATGGATTTTCATCATCGTTCTGATTCGTGTACGGCGGTGAAGTAAGACATAGATCGAAGAGTGGCAGGTCATAATCCATGAGATTGCGAGAGTCGCCATGGATCAAATGCTCTGGGTGATCGAGCAGCCCATGCACATAGTCTGCTTTCTGTTTGCTATATTCAACGCCATATCCGATCCTGCCCATCTCTTCAGCGACGAGCAGGGTGGTTCCAAAGCCCGCAAAAGGATCGAAGACAAGCTGTCCTTTTTCCGTAAACTCATTTACAAAAAACTCCAGCATGTTTTCCGAAGAACGGACATCCTCACGGCGGAATCTCGGCGGCAGAACTGTTTTGTTGCCCCTAGTCAAGTGTAGCCAGGTCTGCACCGCTTCATCGGGGTTAATTTTCCGATTTGCCTTGTTTGAGTATCTCAATTGTTCCAGCAATACGCTTTGTCCGCGTCTCTTCACGCTTCGCCTCCGTAATATAGCCTACATGTACCGCTGATGAGAATAAGACAACGAGTTGTAGTCGTAAAGAGTCTCAAGATATGTTTGAATTGCATAAAATCTCCTAATTTCAACCGTGTCGTTGCGAGCGAGAGATAGCGAGCGAAGCAATCTTCTCGAGAAAGTGGGGGATTGCTTCGTCGTCGCTCCGCTCCTCCTCGCAATGACATTTAACGGCTCTTCTTCCCCTTTTTCAACATCTCGATTGTTTTCACTACTCGATTCTGGCGCGTCTCTTCTCTTTTAGCTTCGTTGATCCACATCACATATTCCCTTTGATGTGTGTAGGAAAGCTTGTCAAAGAAGGCCTTGGCTTCCTTGTCCTTTTTCAATTCCTTCATTAAATCTTCTGGAATTTCGATGAGGCGCGGCTCAGTATCCAACTCCACCGTAATTTTCACTTCATCGCCAAAGGTCTTGCCGATCTTCTCGCGGATCTCTTTCAGGACGATGAGCAGGTGACATTCCGTGCCCATGCGCGTCAGGATTCCGCGATACGGGACTCCCTCGATCACCGCTTTGACCTTTGGCCGCTTCGAGCCGTATGCCGCTTCCACATCGAATGGGACTTCCACGAACGCGCCACCTTCGCCTGCGTTTTGGATGGTGGCCGTGAAGGTTTGTTTTTTGGTCATAAGGTCTCCATAAATAATAACGCGCTTGCGAAAGCGCGTCTCTTTTATTTTACAAATCTTTTGGATTCAATCCCGTTACCTTTGCCACCCTTGCCAGCATTTTCGGCCCAATCTCTTCGTTATCGTGAAACGCAAAGACAACATCAGGCCAATCAGGACGTTCCAAAATTTTATGC